>NZ_JBMDWU010000235.1:0-2048 GCF_048594385.1 Micromonospora sp.
GGGGGGGCCCGGCCCACCCCGGCCCCGCCCCGGTGGGGGGGCCCGGTTCGGGGGGGCCCCCCCGGCCGGGGCGGCGGGGGCACCCCTCCCACGGCTGTCGCCGGAGGTCGGATCAGGCGGGGCGGCCCGCCTTCAGCGCGGCCATGGTGTCGACCACGCGGCGGGCCTGGTAGCGGGCCGCCTGGAGGGTGACGTCACTGGGCGGGCCACCGCCGGCCACGTGGGAGGTGCCGTAGGGGTTGCCCGACTGGAACTGGATCGGGTCGGTGTAGCCGGGAGGGACGATGATCCCGCCCCAGTGGTAGAAGATGTTGGACAGCGACAGGAGGGTCGACTCCTGCCCGCCGTGCGCGCTGTTGGACGCGGTGAAGGCCGAGTAGACCTTGTTCGAGAGCTTGCCGTGGAACCACAGTGGACCGAGGGTGTCGATGAATGCCTTGAGCTGGCTCGACACGAGACCGAAGCGGGTGGGGGTGCCGAACATGACCGCGTCGGCCCATTCCAGGTCGTCGCCACTGGCCACCTCGACGTCGGCGGTGTCCTGGACGTGCTGGGCCCACTCCTCCCTCGCGTTGACCGCCTCGGCCGGAGCCGTCTCGGCCACCCTGCGCAGGCGTACGTTCGCGCCGGCCTTCTCCGCCCCCTCGACCGCGGCCTTGGCCAGCGTGTGCACGGTGCCGGTGGCACTGTAGTAGATGATCGCGAGGTTCACTGGTTCCATGATCGTTCTCTCCCGGTCGGCGGTGCCGTGACGATGGCCGTGGATCAACTGCTGACGGAGCACGGGCCGAAGTGACCCCGGACGAGACCGGCCGGCACCGGCGGCGCGAGGTCCGCCACGACGGTTCCGGTGTCGCCCGGGGCGAGGTTCATGTCAGGTTCTCCCCGCGGTTTGCTGGGATAGTGTTCGGCCTACCGATACGACGAAACAGCCCTGCCGAATGTCAGGCGGCGCTTCGACTCCGCAGCTGCGGGTGCCGTCGGTCGAACCGGTGGGGAAGCGGACGATCAAGGGAGTCGGCGTCAGCATGACCAACCCCAGCGGGCCCGGACTGGACTGGCCCGAGGCGGCCCCGAGCGGGCCGGTGAGCGAGCGGCCCCAGCTCATCGGTCTCGCATACCGGCTGCTCGGGTCCCTGGCCGACGCCGAGGACGTCGTGCAGGAGGCGTACGCCCGCTGGTATGCCCTCTCCCCCGACCAGCGGGGAGCCATCGAGACCCCGGGTGCCTGGCTGACCAGGGTCGCCGGCCGGATCTGCCTCGACGTGCTCGGCTCGGCCCGCGTCCGGCGGGAACGTTACGTGGGGGAGTGGCTTCCGGAGCCCCTGCCCGACAGTGCCCAGTGGACCGGCGACGGTACGGGTGACCCGGTCGACCGGGTCACCCTGGACGAGTCGATCAGCATGGCCTTCCTGGTGGTGCTCGAATCGACGACACCGGCCGAGCGCGTCGCGTTCATCCTGCACGACGTCTTCCGGTACTCCTTCGCCGAGGTGGCCGAGGTAGTCGGCCGTACGCCCGCCGCGTGCCGCCAGTTGGCCTCGTCCGCCCGTCGCCGGGTGCGCGGGTCGTCGGCGCCCAGGGTGCCGGCAGCCCGGCAGGCCGGTGTCGTGCGGGCCTTCAAGCAGGCGTGGGAGGACACCGACATCGACGCGCTCGTCGGTCTGCTGACGCCCGACGCCACCGCGACCGGTGACGGCGGCGGACTGGTCAGCGCCGTACTCCACCCGATCGAGGGTGCCGAGCGGATCGCGCGCTTCTTCGCCGATCGGGGCGGTGCGGCCTCCGGCGTCCGGCTCCTGGAGCGCACGGTCAACGGGCAACCCGGTCTGGTGGCGCAGGTGGCGGGCGTCGTCGGGGCGGTGCTGGCGTTCGACGTCGAGGGTGACCGGATCAGGCGCATCTGGACGGTCCTCAATCCCGACAAGCTCCGTGCCTGGACGGCCGGCTGAGCTGCGGGCCGTTCCCGGACGCCGGCGTCCGGGAGCGTCGGGGGGGGGGGGCCCCCCCCGCCCCCCCCCCCCCGGCCCGCGGGGGGTCGGGGGGGG
>NZ_JBMDWU010000236.1:0-3860 GCF_048594385.1 Micromonospora sp.
ATCAGCTTCAGCACCTCCCGCTCGCGGGGGGTGAGGGTCGACAGCGGCTCCCGACGGGACCTGCCGGCCAGCAGTTGGGAGATCACCTGCGGGTCCATCGCGGTGCCCCCGTCGGCGACCCGGCGGATGGCGTCGACGAACTGGTCGCTGTTGAGCACCCGGTCCTTCAACAGGTAGCCGATCCCCCCGCTGGCGTCGGCGAGCAGTTCCTTGGCGTACAGCTGCTCGACGTGCTGGGAGAGCACCAGGATCGGCAGGCCGGGGCAGCGGCGACGCGCCTCCAGGGCAGCCTGCAGGCCCTCGTCGGTGAACGTGGGCGGCAGTCGCACGTCGACCACCGCGACCTCCGGGCGGAGGGTCACCAGGGCGTCGAGCAGAGCCGGTCCGTTGTCGACCGCCGCGACGATCTCGAAGTCGTAGGACTCGAGGAGCTGGACCATTCCCTGCCTCAGAAGGAAGAGGTCCTCGGCGAGTACAACGCGCACGGCAGCTCCAGGATCGCGACGGTCGGCCCACCTTCGGGACTGCTGAGGTCGAGCGTCCCGTCGAACGTAGCACAGCGCCGCTCGATGCCCCGGAGTCCGGTGCCGAGGCTGGCATCGGCCCCGCCCTGACCGTTGTCGATCACGACGGCCCGCAGTGAACCGTCCTCGTGCCGCAGGTCGATGCTGGCCCGGTCGGCGTTGGAGTGCTTGACCACGTTGTTCAACAGTTCGGACAGGGCGAAGTAGACGGCGGACTCCGCCGGGGCGGCCAGCCGGCCGGGGACGTCGGCGGTGACGTCGACCTCGATCGGGCTCTCCAACGCGATCGCCCGGATGGCGTCCTCCAGCCCCCGCTCGGCCAGCACCGGCGGATGGATGCCCCGGATCAGGCAGCGCAGCTCCTCCAGTGCGCTGGCGGTCGCGTTGCGGGCGTCGACCAGCAGGGTCTCCGCGACGTCCGGATTGGTGCGTAGCTGGCGGGTGGCCGCGCCGAGCTTCATGCCGATCGCGACGAGCCGGGCCTGCGCGCCGTCGTGCAGGTCCCGTTCGATCCGGCGCAGCTCGGTGGCCTGGATGTTGATCACGTCCGAGCGGGTCTCGGAGAGGTGCCGCATCCGGGAGGCGATCTCCGCCCGTTCGCTCGGGCCCAGCAGCGTCCGGGCGAAGTAGGCGTGCCCGGCCACCAGCCCGGGGGCGGCGGCCACCCAGATCGCGAACACCACCAGGCTGACCAGTGCGCCGAGCACCGCGTGCGGCCAGGTGTCCATCGGGGTGAAGCCGTACCAGAAGTCCACCCCGGACTCCCGCATCAGCATCCAGAACCCGGCGGAGAGCACCAGCCCCTCCACCGAGTAGACCAGCAGGGTGACCGGCAGCAGGCCGAGCACGAAGCCGACCAGCACGTTGAGCAGGAGGAACAGCAGGTCCCGCCAGGTCGCCGGGTCGGTGAGGATGGACCGGCAGCGTTGCACCCAGCCGACCACGCCCCGCTCGGTGGGCGGCGCCGGGAGGTAGGGCGTGGCGATCGGCACCCCGGCCCGGCCGGCGAGGTCCCGGCACAGCCCGGTGACCCGGCGGACCAGCGGGGTGACCAGGGGCAGCAGCAGCACCCCGACGCCGAGTGAGATGAACGCCGTGGCGAGCACGGTGGCGACGAGCAGGGCCAGGCTGAGGGCGGCGCTGGCGATGAGCAGCACACCGCGCCCGGTGGCGTACAGCGCCCGCGACAGGGCCCGCCCGGTGAGTTCCGCGGCGTTGGCGACGTCCATGTCCTCCGGCTCCCCGGTCACGGCAGATCGATGGTGGTGCCCGCACTCAGTGGCGTGTCGTGGACGACCAGTTGGCGCAGCTCGGTGCCGACCGGCGTGTCGTAGACCAGTGATCCGCTGACCGCCGCGCCGGGCTCGATCTTCTTCGTCAACCGTTGCGTGTCCGGATAGTAGAGCAGGGAACGGGTGTCGGGGGTGTACCCGCGCCCGTCGGCGTCGACCAGCCGTTGGCTCAGCGGCCAGACGATGGTGCCCTTGGAGCCCTTGTTGACCACGTCGACGTCGACCATGCAGAACACGCCGTCCGCCTTCTGGGTCAACGGCCAGAACCCGATCTCGCGCGACCCGCAGTGCACTCCCGTCACGGTGAACTCCAACGACCCGTCCTGCCCGGTCGCGGTGGCGGGGGTGGGGCTCGGGGTGGGTGACGGGCTCGGGGTGGGGCTCGGGGTGACGACGCCGGGCGGCGCGGACGGGCCCGCCCCGCCCGACGGCGCGCCCCGCTGGGCGGCCTGCCGCAGCGCGACCACGCCCAGCACGACGAGGGCCGCCACCGCCACCACCCCGGTCAGCACCGCCGGCCAGGACGGCGGCGGGCGACGCTGCGGTGGCGTCGGGGCGACCAGGGTGGCCGGCTGGCCGACCGCCGGGTACCACCGGGTGCCGTCGAGCTGCTCGGTGGTGGCCGCCACCGGTTCCACCGCCGAGCGGATGCTGGCCGTGTCGGCGCTGCCGACCAGGATCAGCATCGCCTCCCGCGCGGTGGGGCGCTGGCCGGGCTCGGTGCGCAGCGCCCGCGCGACCACCGCCGCCAGGCCGGCGGGCAGCCCGCTCAGGTCGGGCGGGCCGGCCGGGTGCACCCGGGGGTCCACCGGCAGCCGGCCGGTGGCGGCCCACCCGACGAGGATGCCCCAGGCGTAGACGTCGGCGGGCTGGGCCGGCGGGAAACCGGCGAGACGTTCCGGGGCCAACCAGCCCGGGGTGCCGTACGAGGGGCCGGTGGTCGGGTCGAGCGCCTCGATCAGGCTCGCCAACCCGAAGTCGATGACCTTCGGGCCGAACGGGGACAGCAGGACGTTGCGGGGGGTCAGGTCGCCGTGGGCCAGTCCGGCGGCGTGGATCGCGGTGAGCCCGGCGGCGACGCCGACGGCGAGCGCCTCGGCCTGCGGGCCGGAGAGCGAGCCGTGCCGGGTCACGTGCTCGTGCAGGGACGAGCCGGTCACGTACTCGGTGACGAGGTAGGGGACCGGCCCCTGCGGGTCGGCGTCGAGCACCCGGGCGGTGCAGAAGTCGGCCACCCGGCCGGCGGCGGCGACCTCGCGGGCGAACCGTCGCCGGAACTCCGGCCGGGAGCGCAGCTCGTCGTGGACGACCTTGACCGCCACCCGGCCCCCGCCCGGGGCCTCGGCCAGGAAGACCACCCCCATGCCGCCCGAGCCGAGCAGGCGACGCAGCCGGTAGGGCCCGACGTGCTCCGGATCGCCCGGCCGCAGCGGTGACCCCGGCTCGGCCACTGCGCCGCTGGTCAGCTCGCCCATGTAGACAAGTGTCCCATGTCGGGTCGAGGCACGCGCCCCCTGCGCCGTCCCCCGTGGACGCCCCGCAGAGCCCGCCATCGGGCCGTTCACAGCCGGGTGGGGGTAGGGGATCGCTAAGGGTTGGCACGGCCGGGGCCGGAACCTAGCGTGTGGTCGCACGCGCTCGCCGGCGCTTGATGCGGTCGGCGACCCCGCAGGTTGACGCCGGGGTCGCCGACCCCGGCGGTACGGACCTGCGCCGCCGTACCGCGCCGGCCGATGGCTGCGCTGGTACCGCCGGGGCCGGGTGTCGGCCCGCCGTTCGCCGGCAACGCACCGTCGTGGTGCGGGTCGCGCAGCAGAGAGGGACGTGATCGCCCATGACCTCCACCACCCGGTACGACGATGCGCCGGCGGCGGACGGTGGGACGCCCGGCAGGACCGAGGTGCGTCAGTTGGACCGGGTGGTGATCCGGTTTGCTGGTGACTCGGGTGACGGGATGCAGTTGACGGGGGACAGGTTCACCTCGGAGACGGCGCAGTTGGGTAACGATATTTCGACGTTGCCGAATTTCCCGGCGGAGATTCGG
>NZ_JBMDWU010000237.1:0-7796 GCF_048594385.1 Micromonospora sp.
CGGTCAGCCGCCGCCGGACGGCGTCGGCGTGGCGGGCGGGTTACCGCTGGGCGTGCCCGCCGGGTTGCCCTGCTGGGCCTGCTGGAAGGCGGTGATCGCCTCGTCCAGTGCCTTCAACGCGCGGCCGTACCGCTCGAAGTCGCCGGACGCCTGCGCGGCCTTGACCTCGGCGATCGCCGCCTGGACCCGCTGCGTGGCGGCGGCCAGGTCGGCGCTGGCCGGTGGGCTGCTCGCCCCGGGCGAGGCCGTGGGCGAGGGCGACGGCGGGGTGCCGCCCGAGGGCGGCGGCGTCTCGCCACCCGGCGGCGGGGTGGTTCCCTGCCCGGCCCGTTTGCCCTGCTCGACGAGCTGCTTGATGCCGTCGGTGACGTTGTTGGCCAGCACCACGTACGAGCCGCCGTCGCCGTACGACAGGAGCACCTTCTGCAACAGCGGGTACGCGTCCTGCTGGTTGCTCTTGACGTAGACCGGCTCCACGTAGAGCATCCCGTTGCCGAACGGCAGGGAGAGCAGGTTGCCGTACTGCACCTGGGCCTGGTTGGAGGAGAGCAGGTTCAGCTCGGTCCGGATGGTCGCGTTGTTGGTCATCTGTTGGTGCACCTGCACCGGGCCGGAGATCCGGGTCTGGTCGGGTAGCTCCAGCACCTCCAGCTTCGGCCGCCCGTCGACGTACGACCCGGAGATCAGCGCGGCGAGGTTCTGCCGGCCGTTCGGGGTGACCGCCGAGGTGAGCTGGAACCGGGGGGCGTCCTGGTTGGGGAACTGGGTGAACAGGTAGTACGGCGGCTGCTTCTGCCCGCTGTCCGGCGCGTCCGGCACGTTCGGCACCTGCCAGAAGTCCTGGCCGGAGTAGAAGTCGCCGGGGTTGGTGACGTGGAACTTGGTGAGCAGGTTGCGCTGCACCTTGAACATGTCGGCCGGGTAGCGGAAGTGGGCGGCCAGGTCGGCCGGGATGGCGCTCTTGGGCAGCACCAGGTCCCCGCCGAACGCCTTGTTCCACGCCTTGAGCACCGGGTCGGCGTCGTCGAACTCGTAGAGCCGGACCGTGCCGTCGTACGCGTCGACGGTGGCCTTCACCGAGTTGCGCATGTAGTTGACGTTCTCCAGGGCGAGCTGGAAAGTGCACCGGTTGGTCAGCTCGTCGGTGGTCTCCTGCTGGAGGTTGATCCGCTCGGCGTACGGGTAGGTCGCGGCCGTGGTGTAGCCGTCGATGATCCACTGGACCTTGCCGCCCACCACCGCCGGGTACGGGTCGCCGTCGAGGGTGAGGAACGGCGCGACCTTCTCCACCCGGTCCCGGGGGTTACGGACGTACAGCAGCTTCGAGTTGTCGTTGACCGCCTCGGAGAGCAGGAAGTTCGTCTCCTGCTCCTTGATCGAGTAGAGCAGCCGCCTGGTGAACGAGCCGATCTCGACGCCGCCCTCACCGGTGTAGGTGTAGTACTGCTCGCCCCCGGTGGTCGGGGTGGGCCGGTCGAACTCGACGTCCTTGTCCGCGCTGGTCTGGCCGACGATGGCGTAGTCGTCGGGCTGCATCCGCTCGCCGTAGTAGATCCGCGGCTGGCTGGCCGGGATCTGCTCGGCCTGCGAGGAGCACGCCTCCTGCGCCTTCTCGCCGAGGAAGCCGGAGACGAAGTACGGCTGCCCGCCGCAGACCACCTGGTTGGCCGGGGCCGCGACCAGGCCGTAGCCGTGGGTGTAGACGGTGTGCCGGTTGATCCAGTTGTTCTGCTGGTCGGTCAGCTCGCCGTAGTTGATCTCCCGGACCCCGACCACGTAGTCGGAGGTCTTGTTCTCCACCGAGTAGCGGTCGATGTCCAGCTTGGGGCCGAAGTCGTAGAACCCCCGGACCTGCTGGAGCTGGGTGTACGTCTCGGAGACGAGCTGCGGGTCGAGCAGCCGGACGTTCGGCACCACCGAGGTGTCGGTGGCCAGGCTGGCCGGGGGCACCAGGTTGCTCGCCGCGTACCCCTCGGTCTGCACCTCGGATATGTCGAACGCGTTGCGGGTGGCGTCGATGCTGCGCTGGATGTACGGGGCCTCCTTGTCCCGGGCGCTCGGCTTGACCTCGAAGGTCTGCACCGCCCAGGGGTAGATGCCGCCGATCGCGACGGCGGAGACGCCGAGCAGGGCCAGCGAGATGCCCGGCCAGACCAGGTTCCGCATCACCGCGTTGGAGAACACGATGATGGCGATGGCCACCACCACCGAGATGTACGCCAGGATCTCCTTGGCCGGCAGCAGCGCGTTGACGTCGGCGTAGCCGGCGCCGTACAGCTTGGCGCCCTCGTTGTACTCCAGCAGCATGGCCCGCCGGTCCAGCACGTACGCCACGGCCTTGAGCAGGACGAAGACCGCGACCAACGTGCTCAGGTGGGCCCGCGCCGCGCCTGTCATCCGGTCACCGACGCCCTGCAGGCGCACCCCGCCGAAGATGTAGTGCACGGCCAGCGCGCCGATCAGGGCCAGCACCACGGCAGTGAAGCCGACCCCGAGCAGGTAGCGCCAGAACGGCAACTGGAAGACGTAGAAGCCGACGTCGATGCCGAACTCCGGGTCCTTGACGCCGAAGTCACCGCCGTTGCGGAACAGCAGCCACTGCGACCAGCGGCCCTGCGCGGAGAGCCCGGCGAACAGGCCGAGCACCACGGCGGTCAGGCTGATCCAGGTGCCGATGCGCGGGGTGAGCAGCATCCGGTACCGCTCCAGGGTGGCCTGCTCCAGCGAGTGCGGGCGCAGCTTCGGCCGCAGCCGGTACGCCAGCCACAGGTTCCCGCCCACGAACGCGGCCAGGCCGAGCCCGACGGCGAGGAAGAGCAGCAGCCGGGTGAGCAGCACGCCGGTGAACACCTGGGTGTAGCGGACCTCGTCGAACCACAGCCAGTCCGTCCACGCCTGCACCCCCCAGCCCAGCAGGGTGAACAGGAGGAACACCCCGACCAGGACCCCGATGGTGACGCGTCCGCGCCGACTCATCCTCGGCAGGGGGCTGCTACGCATGGCCACTGTTTGGCTCCGCACGCTCGATGTGATCGGCTCCGGACAGGCACCCAGAGTACGGGGTGTTCCTGAACGTGTCGGGTCAGGTCGTGCCCGGGTCGCCGCCGGTGTTCCGGCGTGGCCCCGCCCTCAGCAGCGGGTCGGTTCCCCACCGGCGCGCAACGTGTCCAACGCGGTCAATGCCTCGTCGAGCGAGCCGACCCTGAGCATGGGCAGACCGGGCTGCGGGTTGCGGACCGCCTCGGCGCAGTTGTCGGCGGGGACCAGGAACACCTTGGCCCCGGCCTTCTTCGCCCCGACCAGCTTCTGGGCGATGCCGCCGATCGGACCGACCCGACCCTCGTCGTCGATGGTGCCGGTGCCGGCGATGATCTTCCCGCCGGTCAGGTCCTCCGGCTTGAGCTTGTCGATGATGCCGAGGGCGAACATCAGCCCGGCGCTCGGGCCGCCGATGTCCTTCAGGTCGATCTTCAGGGTGAACGGGTGAGGCTGCCGCTGGTCGGGGACCACGCCGATACGCGGGCGGCCGTCGGATTCCCGGCTGGTGACGGTGGCGGTGCCGGCTGCGCCGTCGCGGACGTACCCGATGGTCAGCGCGGTGCCGGCGGGCTTGCCCCGGACCAGCTCGACCAGCCGGGACGCCGAGGTGACCTTCGCGCCGTCGACGGTGGTGACCACGTCGCCGGCCTTGAGCGCACCGGCCGCCGGGCCGTCCGCGGCGACCTCCTTCGCCACCACCTCGACCGGGTAGCCGAGCTTGACCAGCGCGGCGGTCTCGGCGCTGCTCTGCGAGTTCTGGAAGTCCTCCGCGTTGCGCTTCTCGACCTCCTCCTGCGACTCGCCCGGCGGGTAGACCAGTTCCCGGGGGACCACCGCCTCGTCCTTGGACAGCCAACCGGCGATCGCGGCGCGCAGTTTCACCGTCGGCTGCACGCCGACCGTGGTCATCCGGAGCTGACCGGCGGAGGTGGAGGTCTCCCGGCCGCTGACCTGGATGACCTCCCGGCCGTCGTTGGTGCCCAGGGTGTTCACCGTCGGCCCGGGGCCGAGCACCACGTACGGGATGGGCGCGCCGAGCACGCCGATGCTCAGCAGGGTGGTGAGCAGAGCACCGAGGAGGACGGTCACGCCACGACGTCTCATGCGGCAGAGCGTACCGACCGGCGGCGGCGGGCCCGGCGGCCTGCGGCGGACTTCGCCCTCAGCGCAACGCCGACGGCGGCTACCAGGGGCGCGGCGCGCGTACCGTAGACGTCGTGCCTGATATTCCGTTCGGTTTCGCGCTCCCGGGTGGGCAACCACCAGACCCCAACGATCCCGCGCAGATGCAGCAGTTCATGTCACAGTTGCAGCACCTGCTCTCCGCGCCGGGCAGCGGGCCGGTCAACTGGGACCTGGCCCGCCAGGTGGCCGCCAGCCAGCTCGCGGCCACGGGTGACCCGATGGCCTCCCCCTACGAACGGCACGCGGTGGAGGAGGCGCTGCGCCTGGCCGACCTCTGGCTGGAGCCGGCCTCGGCCTGGCCGACGGGCATCCGCGTCTCCCTGGCGTGGAACCGCAACGAGTGGATCTACAAGACGCTCGACGTCTGGCGCAAGCTCTGCGACCCGGTGGCCAGCCGGATGGTCGGCGCGATGGGCGACCTGGTCCCGCCGGAGGCCCGCGCCCAGCTCGGCCCGATGCAGTCGATGGTCGCCACCCTCGGCGGGGCGCTCTTCGGCGGTCAGCTCGGGCAGGCCCTCGGGCAGCTCGCCGCCGAGGTGCTCTCCGCCGGTGACATCGGCCTGCCGCTCGGCCCGGCCGGCACCGCCGCGCTGATCCCGGCCAACATCCGGGTGTACGGCGAGGGCCTGGAGCTGCCGGAAGACGAGGTACGCCTCTACGTCGCCCTGCGCGAGGCGGCCCACCAGCGGCTCTTCGAGCACGTCCCGTGGTTGCGCGGGCACGTGCTGACCGCGGTCGAGAACTACGCGTCAGGCATCCGGGTCAACCGGGAGGCGATCGAGGAGGCGATGGGCCGGGTCGACCCGACCGACCCGGAGTCGATGCAGGCGATCGCCCTGGAAGGGATCTTCACCCCGGAGGACACCCCCGCGCAGAAGGCGTCGCTGGCCCGGCTGGAGACGGTGCTCGCGCTGGTCGAGGGCTGGGTCTGCCACGTGGTGGACAACGCGGCGGCCGACCGGCTGCCCAACGTGGTCCGCCTCGGCGAGGCGTTCCGTCGCCGCCGGGCGGCCGGTGGGCCGGCCGAGCAGACCTTCGCCGCGCTGGTCGGCCTGGAGCTGCGCCCGCGCCGACTGCGGGAGGCGTCGGCGCTCTGGGCGGCGCTGACCGAGCACCGGGGCATCGCCGGGCGGGACGCGGTCTGGGGCCACCCCGACCTGCTCCCCTCGGACGCCGACTTCGCCGATCCGGTGGCGTTCGCGACCACCTCGACGGATCTCGACGACGAGCTGGCCACCTTCGACTTCACCGCGCCGGGCGGTCCCGAGGAGCAGGCGCCGGGCAGCCGTCCCCGTCCCGACGACACCGAGGGCGACACCGACCGGCCCTGACCGGTCCCGACCCGCCGCCACCCCGGCCGGCCCGCCCGACTCCGGGGCGGGCCCGGCCGGTCGCCGTTGGTCGGCCGACGGCGCTGGTCAGGCCAGGTGCGATGGCCGGTCAGGTGCGGTGGCCGGCCAGGCGCGGTAGCCGGCCAGGCGCGTTGGTCGGGCCGGGTGCGGTGACCGGTCAGGTGCGGTGACCGGAGAGCAGGGCACGGGTCGCCTCCCAGCCCTCGACGGCCGGGTTGAGGGCGGCCAGGTCGGCCGGGCCGCGCAACCGGTGCCAGCCGGGGGTGACCGCCACGTCGGCCGGGGCGGGGGCCGCGCGCCGCAGGTCCGCCGGCCCGGCCACGTCCAGGTCCAGCGCCGGCAGCCACCCGGGTACGGGCAGCCGGGACGCCACCCCGAGCAGCCCCGGACCGCCCTCGACGGGGGCGACGGCGACGGGTCGGCTGGTCAGTGGTCGCAGCAGCTTGCCCAGGACGAGGCCCGGCAGGTCGGGGGCGTCGGCAGCCACCACGGCGGCCTGGTCGTACCCGTCGAGGGCGGCCAGCACGGCGGTGACGGTCGGCTCGGGTACCTCGTACACGGGGGTGTCGGGCCAGCGCACCGCGTCGGCCAGCCAGCGGTCGGCCGGGGTCACCGCGAGCGCGGACTCCACCTCGGCGAGGGTGGCGAACAGGTCCACCACGTCCTCGGCCAGGGCGGTACGCCACTGCGTCGGTTCCACCCCGGGCGGCGACCAGACCACCGGACCGAGCAACGCCACCACCACCCGTCGGACCATTCCCCGACCCTAGTGGGCGCGGTACGGGTGATCGACTCCTGTGGGCCCATGTAGTGCCCTCGACGCCGCTCGGACACCGCTACCTGCGCCCCGATGAGTTGATCAGCCCAGGGCAGGACGGTCGACGGGTGTGGCGGTCAGCCGGCGATCGGCATGGCGGAGGCGGCGGCGACCCCCTCCAGGTAGCCCCGGGCCCGTTCGGTCTTGGCGTACCGGCCGACCAGGGCCCAGAAGCGGGCGTTGTGGCTCGGCACGATGAGGTGCGCCAACTCGTGCAGCAGCACGTAGTCGAGCACCCAGTCGGGCATCTCCTGGAGCCGGTGCGAGATCCGGATGGTCCGGTCGGCGGGGGTGCAGGAACCCCACCTGCCGTTCTGGTTGGTGACCCAGCGGACGCTGGCCGGCAGGGCGTCGCCACCCAGGTCGGCCAGGTACAGGTTGATCAGGCGCAGCGCCCGGTCGAGCAGTTCGGTGTCGTTACGGGCCAGCCGACCCTCCCGGGCGGCGAGCCGGGCGAGCATCCGGTCGACCCACTCGCTCTCCTCGGCCCGGGAGAACTGGTCCGGGATGAGCACCACGACCCGCTCGCCGTCCCGGTAGGCGGACACCGTGCGTCGCCGGCGCTGACTGCGCCGTACCTCGACGACTGGCTTCCGCGCCGCCGCCATCAGTGGGCCGCGCAGCCGTGGTTTCCTGCCACGATGGAAAGCTAATGCGTACTGACCAGGGGTCCGCAAGGGTCAACACCCCGACACGCGCCCGGAAAATGGTGGTTAGTAGTAAGGAGTCCGAAAAAAACTGGTGGTGACCATGAGCCTGAATCCCCGTCACCCTTCGTGGCGACGTGGGCGGCCACCCTCGGGCGCGATCTCCACCGTAGGTGATCGGCCTCGACCGCGCCGCCGCACCCCCGTCCGGGGGACCTCCCAGAGGGCTTCACACGGCGTGTCCCCGGCAAACTCACTTATCCCGCCTATTTCGGGATGCACACTCTCGACGTCGACTTGCTCACAGTGTCGATGCACCGCTGACATGGAACCGCCCAGACCTGGGTAGGGTCCGCCAACCGGCGGTCACGTGGGTGGCCGCGGAGAAGGACCCGGCGCCGGCGCCCCCACGGCCCGCCGCCGGGAGCACCGCCGGACCGACGTGCCCGGCGGACGAGACGAGGAGGCTACCGTGGCCGACCAGGCCCAGACCTACAACGGTTACTGCGTGAAGTGCAAGGAGAAGCGGGACTTCGAGGGGCACGTCGAGGTTTCGAAGACCGGGATGAACATGGCCAAGGGCAAGTGTCCGGTGTGCGGCACAACAGTGAACCGCATCCTGGGCAAGGCCAAGGTCTGACCAGTCCGGGTACGACGCGGGAGGGGGGGGCCCCCCGGGCCCCCCCCCCCCCCCCCCCGCCCCCCCCCCCCCCCCCCCCCCCCCCCCCCCCCCCCCCCCCCCCCCCCCCCCCCCCC
>NZ_JBMDWU010000238.1:0-6108 GCF_048594385.1 Micromonospora sp.
CCCGGTTCGTGGAGATCGGGCCGGACAGTGTGCTCACCGCGATGGTCGCCGACTGCGTCGACGACGCGGTGGCGATTGCGTTGCAGCGTCGCGACCGGGAGCAGGTGGCCGCGTACGCCACCGGGATGGCGCAGGCGTGGATCAGCGGCGTCGACCTCGACTGGACGGCCGTGCACCCGGGGGCACGGCAGGTCGAGCTGCCCACCTACGCCTTCCAACACCAGCACTACTGGATGCAGGACACGGGCGCGGACCGGGACGTCACCGCCGCCGGCCTGCTCGACGCCGGGCACCCGCTGCTGTCGGCCGTCACCACCCTGCCCGACACCGACGGGCTGATCGCCACCGGCCTGCTGTCCCGGCGTACCCACCCGTGGCTGGCCGAGCACACGCTGGGCGACACGATCGTGCTGCCCGGCACCGGACTCGTCGAACTCGCCCTCCGGGCCGGGGACCAGGTCGGCTGCGGCCGGCTGGCCGAACTCACCCTCCAGGCGCCACTGGTCGTCCCCGACGACGACGGCGTCCAGGTGCAGGTGGCCGTCGGCGCGCCCGGCGAGGACGGCGGCCGGCCGGTCACCGTCTACTCCCGGCACCGGGACGCGCCGTGGACCCGGCACGCCACCGGCCTGCTCACCCCGCCCCCGGCCGCTGCACCGGCCGACCCGGCGAGCGCCTGGCCGCCGGCCGCCGCCACCCCCGTCGACGTCGACGGGATCTACGAGCGGATGGCCGACGCCGGACTGGTCTACGGCCCGGTCTTCCAGGGCCTGCGGACCGCCTGGCGGCACGGCGACGAGGTGTACGCCGAGGTGGCGCTCCCGGCCGACGTGCTCGACGCCGACCGGTTCCACCTGCACCCCGCCCTGTTCGACGCGGCCCTGCACGCCGTCGGGCTGAGCCGGGGCGAGGGCCGGCCCGGCGTCCCGTTCTCCTGGACCGGGGTCACCGTCCACGCCACCGGGGCGGACGCGCTGCGGGTCACCGTCACCCCCGCCGGCCCCGACGAGGTCGCCCTCACCCTCACCGACCACAGCGGCGCACCCGTCGCCCGGGTCGACTCGCTGGTGCTGCGGGAGATCGACACGTCCCAGCTCGCCGCCGCCCGCACCGGTCGGCAGGACCACCTCTACCGGGTCGACTGGACCCCGGTGCCGCTGCCCGCCACCCCGGCCACCGGCCGGTGGGCGCTGGTCGGCGTCGACGAGTTCAAGGTGGCCGCCGCGCTCGACACCGTCGGCCTGCTCGCCGAGACCCACCCCGACCTGACCGCCCTCACCGCCGCCCTGGACACGGGCGGGGCCGCGCCGGACGTGGTGCTGGTCGCCAGCGTCCAGCCCGACTCCCGGGACCTCGCCGCCGGTGCCCGGCACACCACCGGTCAGCTGCTCACCCTGCTGCAGGGCTGGCTCGCCGACGAGCGACTGGCGTCGTCCCGGCTGCTGGTGCTCACCCACGGCGCGCAGGGCACCCGGGTCACCGAACCGGCCGCCGCGGCGGTCTGGGGTCTGGTCCGGTCCGCCCAGTCGGAGAACCCGGGGCGGATCGTCCTGGTCGACCTCGACGACCACGACGGGTCGGCCCAGGCGCTCCCGGCGGTGCTGGCCGGCGGCGAACCGCAGCTCGTCGTCCGCGAGGGCGTCGCCCACGCCGCCCGGCTGGTGCCCGCCACCGCGCCCGACGACACCCCCGGCAGCGCCTTCACCGAGGGTGGGACCGTCCTGCTCACCGGGGCCGCCGGCACCCTCGGCGGGCTCGTCGCCCGGCACCTGGTCGACACGTACGGGGTGCGGCACCTGCTGCTGGCCAGCCGGCGCGGGCCGGACGCCCACGGAATGGCCGCGTTGCGCGACGACCTCACCGCCCGGGGAGCGGAGGTCACCGTGGCCGCCTGCGACCTGGCCGACCGGGACGCGGTAGCCGCGCTGCTCGCCGGGGTGCCCGCCGGGCACCCGCTGACCGGGGTGGTGCACGCCGCCGGGGTGCTCGACGACGGGATCATCCCGTCGCTGACCCGGGACCGCCTCGACGCGGTGCTGCGCCCCAAGGTCGACGCCGCCACCCACCTGCACGAGTTGACCCGCGACGCGGACCTCACCGCGTTCGTGCTGTTCTCCTCGGCGGCCGGCGTGCTCGGTGGCCCGGGGCAGGGCAACTACGCGGCGGCGAACGCCTTCCTCGACGCGCTGGCGGGCGCGCGGCAGGCCGCCGGGCTGCCCGCCCAGTCCCTGGCCTGGGGGCCGTGGGCAGGCGGCGGGATGGCCGACGACCTCGGCGGCACCGACCGGGCCCGGATGTCGCGGGGCGGGGTGCTGCCGATGTCCACCGCGGAGGGGCTGGCCCTGCTGGACGCGGCGCTGGCCCGTACCGAGGCGGTGCTCGTCCCGGTCAAGGCCGACCTGGGCACCCCGGCGGGCGGCGAGGTGCCGGCGATCCTGCGGGCCCTGGTCACCCCGACCCGGCGGGCCGCGGCGGCAACGAACCGGCCCGACCCGGCGGCGCTGCGGCGTACCCTCGGCGGGCTCGACGCCGACGGCCAGCAGGCGCTGCTGGCCGACCTGGTCCGCTCGCGCGCCGCGGCCGTGCTCGGCCACGGCGGTGCCGACGACCTCGACCCGGCGCTGCGCTTCGTCGAGCTGGGCTTCGACTCGCTCACCGCGATGGAGCTGCGCACCGCGCTCAACGAGGCGACCGGGCTGCGGCTGGCCACCGGGGTGGTCTTCGACCACGGCAGCGTCGACGAACTCGCCGCGCTGCTGCGCACCGAGCTGGCCGCGCCACCGGCCGAGGAGCGGGCCGGCACGCCCGACGCCGCCGCCGACACGATGAGCGCGCTGTTCCGCACCGCCGTCAAGAGCGGCCGGGTGCAGCAGGGCCTGTCCCTGCTGTACGCGGTGGCCGACATCCGGCCCACCTTCGACGGGCCCGCCGACCTGCCGCAGGTCCCCGCCCCGCGCCGGCTCGCCCGGGGCGACCAGGGGCCGGCGATCATCTGCTTCCCGTCGCCGATGGCACTCGGCGGCGACCAGCAGTACGCCCGGTTCACCGCCGAGTTCGGCGGCACCCGGGACGTGTGGACCCTGCCGGTGCCCGGTTTCGGCCGGGACGAGAGCCTGCCCGCCTCCGCCGACGCGGCGGTACGGGTCTTCGCCGAGATGGTCCGCCCGATCGCCGAGCAGGGGCCGTACGTCATCGTCGGCTACTCCTCCGGCGGGCTGTTCGCCCACGCCACCGCCGGTGAGCTGGAGCGGCAGGGGCACGGCCCGGCCGGGGTGGTGCTGCTGGACACCTACCTCACCACCGGCAGCACCACGGCGACGTTCTTCACCCACATGCTCGACTCGCTGCTGGACCGGGAGGCCACCTTCGGCGAGTTCAGCAGCGCCCGGCTGTCGGCGATGGGCCGCTACGTCCGGCTGTTGCAGAGCTGCCCGGTGGAGGAGATCGACACGCCGGTGCTCTTCGTCCGGCCGCAGGAGTCCATCGTGGCCGGCGGGGACGACGACGGGTGGCGGGCCACCTGGGAGACCCCGCACACGCTCCGGGAGGTGCCCGGCGACCACTTCACCATGATGGAGGGCCAGGTCGCCACGACCGCCGGGGTGGTACGGGACTGGATCGCGCAGTGACGACACCGGGAGTGGACGACATGACACTGGCACCGACCGCGAAGGGCACCGTCGAGTTCGGTGACCACCGGACCTGGTACCGGGTGACGGGCGAGCTGCACGACGGCAAGCCCCCGCTGGTGGTGCTGCACGGCGGGCCCGGCAGCACCCACGACTACCTGCTCAACATGGCCGGGTTGAGCCGGTCCGGCTGGCCGGTGGTGCACTACGACCAGCTCGGCAACGGCGGCTCCACCCACCTGCGGGGCCGGGGCGCCGACTTCTGGACCGTCGAGCTGTTCCTCGCCGAACTCGACAACCTGCTGCGCCGCCTCGGCATCGCCGAGGAGTACGTGCTGTTCGGGCAGTCCTGGGGCGGGGTGCTGGCGGCGGCCCACGCGGCCGACCGGCCGGCCGGGCTGCGCGGCCTGGTGATCGCCAACGCGCCCGCGTCGTACCCGCTGTGGCTGCCGGAGCTGGACGTGCTGCGGGCCGCGCTGCCGCCCGGCGTGGACGCGACGCTGCGCCGGCACGAGGCCGCCGGCACCACCGGCAGCCCGGCGTACACGGCCGCGATGATGGTCTTCTACCAGCGGCACGTGTGCCGGCGTAAGCCGTTGCCGCCGGAGCTGATGGCCACCTTCATGGAGATCAACGGCGACCCGACCGTCTACCACGCGATGAACGGGCCGAGCGAGTTCCACATCACCGGCACGCTGCGCGACTACTCGCTGCTCGACCGGCTGCCGCAGATCGACACGCCGACCCTGGTGATCAGCGGCGAGTACGACGAGGTCACCCCCGCCGCCGTGCGCCCCTTCCACGATCTCGTCCCCGGGGCCCGCTGGGAGATCATCGAGGGGGCCAGCCACCTGCCCCACCTGGAGACCCCGGAGCGGTTCACCGAGATCCTCACCCAGTTCCTCGACAAGCTCTGAATCCCGGCCGCCCGGCCGGCCCGCTCAGGCGGGGCGGGCCGCCGGGGCGGGGTGGCGGGCGTCGTAGGCCGCCCGGTGGGCGTGTACGTCGTCCAGGTGCGTTTCGGCCCACGCCTTGAGGGCACGCATCGTCTCGTGCAGGGAGAAGCCTAGGTCGGTCAGCTCGTAGGTGACCGTGACCGGCACGGTCGCCGTCGCGGTACGGCTGACCAGGCCGTCGCGTTCCAGGGTGCGCAGCGTCTGGGTGAGCATCTTCTGGCTGACCCCGGCGAGCAGGCGGGACAGCTCCGAGTAGCGCATCGGCCGGGGGGTGCCGGCGCAGTCCGCGCCGAACCGGTGCGAGCCGTCGGTGCGCAGCGCGGCCAGCACCAGCGCGACCCACTTGTCGGAGATCCGGGCGAGCAGTTCGCGACTGGGACACTGCGCCACGAACGCGTCGTACGCCACCGCCGCCTCCGCCCGGCGCTCGGCCGCCGTCCTCGTGGTCATCGCCGTTCCTCCCGCAGTCGGTGCGCTACGCACTTCCAGGTGCCTACTTCCCGGCAGAAAGCTACCTCACCGATAGTGGTCGGGTACCACTCCGTCCACCACGAAAGGCCGAGGTAACACACATGCTCACCCGCTCTCTGCCCGGCGGCACCTGGACGCTGGGCGACCTGACTGTCACCCGGTTCGGCTACGGTGCCATGCAACTCGCCGGCCCCGGGGTGATGGGACCGCCCGCCGACCCCGACGCGGCGCTGGCCGTCCTGCGGGAGGTCGTCGCCCTCGGCATCACGCACATCGACACCAGTGACGCCTACGGGCCGCACGTGACCAACCGGCTGATCCGCGCGGCCCTGCACCCGTACCCCGAGGGGCTGCACCTGGTGACCAAGGTCGGTGCGACCCGGGACGCGCAGGGTGGCTGGCCCACCGCGCGGGAGCCGGAGCAACTGCGCCGGGCCGTCGAGGAGAACCTGGAGAACCTCGGCGTCGAGGCCCTGGACCTGGTCAACCTCCGGCTCGGTGACGCCACGGGGCCCCGGGCCTGCTCCCTCGCCGAACCGCTCGAGGCGCTCGTCGCACTCCGGCGCAAGGGCCTGATCCGGCACCTCGGGTTGAGCAACGTGACGCCCGAGCAGGTCACCGAGGCACAGTCGATCGCCCCGATCGTGTGCGTGCAGAACCTCTACAACCTGGCGTACCGGCAGGACGACGCGCTGATCGACCGGCTCGCCGGGCAGGGGGTGGCCTACGTGCCCTACTTCCCGCTGGGCGGGTTCAGCCCGTTGCAGTCCGCGGCGCTGTCGGCCGTGGCCGCCCGCCGGGACGCCACGCCGATGGCTGTCGCCCTGGCCTGGCTGCTGCAGCGCTCACCCAACATCCTGCTCATCCCCGGCACCTCGTCGGTGGCGCACCTGCGGGAGAACGTCGCCGGGGCGGGGCTGACGCTCACCGCCGACGACCTCGCCGCGTTGGACGCGAGCGGACGCTGCGGGCCGGACCGCCAAAAGTGCCCGTGACCATATGCGGTCACGGGCACTTTTCGGAACGGGTGCCGCTCACACGGGAGCGGGCAC
>NZ_JBMDWU010000239.1:0-5919 GCF_048594385.1 Micromonospora sp.
CCGCGCGGGTCGCCCCGCCCACACCTAGCGCCCGCCGCTCCTACGACAGGACCGCACCCCGGGGCCATCCGCACCACCCGCCGCCGCTCCCCCCCGGCCGGGAGCGGCGTCGCCCGTCTCAGAGCACCTGGGACAGGAAGCGGCGCAGCCGGGGATGCTGCGGTGACTCGAAGACCGCCTCCGGTGCGCCGGCCTCCAACACGACGCCGTGGTCCATGAACGCGACGGTGTCGGCGACCGAGCGGGCGAAGCCCATCTCGTGGGTGACCACCACCATCGTCATGCCCCCGCCGGCAAGGTCGGCCATCACCCCGAGCACCCCCTTGACCAACTCCGGGTCCAGTGCCGAGGTGGCCTCGTCGAAGAGCATCACCTGGGGTTGCAGGGCCAGCGCGCGGGCGATCGCGACCCGCTGCTGCTGCCCGCCGGAGAGGTGGGCGGGCCGGGAGTCGGCCTTGGCGGCGAGGCCGACCAGCGCCAACTGGGAACGGGCCAGCGCCACCGCCTCCTCCTCGGGCAGCTTCTTGAGCCGGCGCAAGGCCAGGGTGATGTTGCGCAGCACGGTCATGTGCGGGAACAGGTTGAACTGCTGGAAGACCATCCCGACCCGCTGCCGCAGGGCGTCCGGGTCGTCGCGCAGCACACTGCGCCCGTCGAGCAGGACGTCACCGGAGTCCGGTTCGATCAGCCGGTTGACGGTGCGCAGCAGGGTGGACTTGCCGGAGCCGGACGGGCCGATGACGCAGGCCGTGGCGCCCCGGGCGACGTCCAGGTCGACGCCGCGTAGCACCCGGTTCGCCCCGAAGGCCAGGTGCACGTCGCGGACGGCGAGGCTGACCGAGGTGGTTGTCGCGGTGCCGGTGCTCATCGGGGGTCCTCCCGGGTGGGGCGCGGTTGCGGTAGGGCGGTCTCGCCGGCCAGGGCCAGCCCGCCGTCGTCGTCGGGATCGACGGTGACCGTCCGGCCCCGGCGCAGCCGGCGGTCGATGGCGTTGACCGCGTGGGTCAGCGGCACGGTCAGCAGCAGGTAGCACAGGCCGGCCAGCAGCAGCGCCGACTGGTTGCCGGTGTTGGCCGCGTAGTCCTGCCCGATCCGGAACAGTTCCCGCTGGCTGGCCAGCAGGCCCAGGAAGTAGACCAGGCTGGAGTCCTTGATCAGCGCGATCAGCTGGTTCACCCAGGCCGGGAGCACCCGGCGTACCCCCTGCGGGACGATCACCAGGCGCATCGCCTCACCCCAGGAGAAGCCCAGCGCGCGGGCCCCCTCCAGCTGCGCGGCCTCCACGCTCTGGATACCGGAGCGGAAGATCTCCCCGATGTACGCGGCGGCGATCAGCGACAGCGCCAGGATGCCCAGCGGGTACGGGTTGGGGCCCCACACCTGCATGCCGAGCGGGGCCAGGCCGACGCCGATCAGCAGGATGGTGGCGGCGGCCGGCAGGCCCCGGAACACGTCGGTGTAGACCCGGGCCGGCCACCGCAACCACCGGGTACGGGAGATGCCCGCCACGGCCAGCGCCATGCCCAGCACCGAGCCGAGCAGGGCGGCGGAGACCGCCAGGATCAGCGTGTTGGGCAGCCCGACGGTCAGCATCTCGGGCAGCGCCTCGCGCATGGAGTCCCCGTCGAAGAAGGTCTCCCACAGGGTGCTCAACGGATCCATCGTGTTCTCCTACCGCCCCGCTCGCTGGTCTGGTCGTACCGTCAGGAAGTGGCCGACGCCGACGGCGTCGCCGCGCCCGGGGCGGTGACGTCGCCGCTGCCGGGGGTGAAGCCGGCCGGGATCGGCCGCCCCGGGTAGTACTGCTGCTGGAGCCGGGTCCAGGTGCCGTCGGCGATGACCTCGTCGAGGCCCTTGTCCAGCGCCTCACGCAGCGCGTCGTTGCCCTTTGCGACGGCGTACGCGGTGGGGGCCGGGCTCAGTTCGGTGGCCGCCACCGTGATCTTGCCGTTGCTGTCGGCGGCCGACTTCTCGCCGATCTCGGCGGGGGCGATCCAGGCGTCGGCGGTGCCGGCCTTGAGCTGGTTGATCGCCCCGTTGTAGTCGGGCACCCGCACCGGGTCGAGCTTGCGTGAGGTGGCGTAGTCGTCCTGCACGGTGCCCTGCACGACCACCACCCGCTTGCCGGCGAGCTGGTCGAAGCCGGCGAGCGGGGAACCGGCCGGCACGTCGAGGCCGAAGTAGCCGAAGTCGTAGCCGTTGCCGAAGTCGACGGTCTTCTTGCGTGCCTCGGTGACGGTGATCGAGGAGCTGCCGACGTCGAACTTGCGGTTGTTGACCTGGGAGAGCAGCGCCGAGAAGTCGGTGCCGACGAATTCGACCTTCAGCCCGACCTTGCCGGCGACGGCGACGAGCAGGTCGTTGTCGAAGCCGGTGAACGTGCCGTCCTTGAGGTAGACGTTCGGTGGGGCGTCGGTGAGCGTGCCGGCGCGCAGCACCCCCGGCTGGAGCAGGCCGTACGGGTTGTCGGCCGCCTCGGAGTCGCCGCCGCAGCCGGTCAACGCGGTGCCGGCGAGCAGGGCGGCGACGCCGAGCGCGGCGACCCGCGTCCAGGTGGCGCGGAACAGTCGGAGTGTGGGCAGGGCAGGAAGGAATCGCACGGGTGTCTCCGGAGGTGGTCGGGCGGCGGCGGACGCGCGCCGCCGACGGGATGCCCACCGGGCATCCCGCTGAGGTGTCACGGGAAGAGGGGTTCGACTAGCGGCGGCGACAGGAGTCGCTGTGCACCCGCATGAGGTCGACGTGTCGCCGCCTGACCAGCCGGACGCCGACGGACCGGACGCCGGGCCGGATCACGGCGGTGACGCCGTCGCCGGGTGGGGCGGGTGAGTGGTTCGACACGGGTTCTCCCTGATCGGTGTCGACCTGGGGTGACCAGGCCACGCTTGCACCGGGTCGTTCACCGGTGCCTGGTCCTCACCCGGAGCACCCCACCGTGGCGGAGGGTTGCCGGCCAGCGAGCCGGGGCTTGACGCTGGCGCTCATGACCTGCCCGAAATCTAGCAGCAGCGACCGGCGGGTCGTCCACCCGTTATGACGGCCCTCACGTCCGCCCCTTACCGGCGGCCGGCTCGCGCGGTGGTCGGGCGGCGCAGGACCTCGGCGTCGTAGCGGACCCGGGCCGCCTGCACGTCGGGGAGGTGGGTGGTGGCCCAGGCTTCCAGGCCGGAGACCAGGTCGAGCAGGCTGCGGCCGAGGTCGGTGAGGGCGTAGTCGACCCGGGGCGGGACGCTGGCGTGCACGGTGCGGGTGACCAGACCGTCGCGTTCCAGCCCGCGCAGGGTCTGGGTGAGCATCTTCTGGCTGATCCCGTCGATGTGCTCGGCCAGTTCGCCGTAGCGGCGTTCGCCGTCGGCGAGGGTGAGCACGACCAGCACGCTCCACCGGTCACCGATCCGGTCGATGACCTGCCGGCTGCCGCAGTCGCGTTGGAACGGGTCGGGTCGCATCACTTTACTCTCTATCAGTGCGTCACAAACTTCAAGGTGCCTACTCTCTGCCGGGAAGTATCGGCTCCCACCTGCGTGTTGGCCAGTACGACAAGAGCACGCCACCCGAAGGAGAGCGCCATGTCCGTCGTCGTCACCGGGGCCACCGGCCACCTGGGCCGCCTCATCGTCGAATCCCTGCTGCGCCGGGGCGTACCCGCCGGGCAGATCGTGGCCCTCGGCCGCTCCGTGGACCGGCTCGCCGACCTCGCCGAGCGGGGCGTCGTGGTGCGGACGGCCGACTACACCGACCCCGACTCACTGCGCGCCGCCTTCGCCGACGCCGAGAAGCTGATGTTCGTCTCCGGCAGCGAGGCCGGGCAGCGGGTGCCGCAGCACCACAACGTGATCGAGGCCGCCCGTCAGGCGGGCGTCGGCCTGGTCGTCTACACCAGCATCGCCCACGCCGACACCTCCGACCTGCTGCTGGCCGCCGAACACCGGGCCACCGAGGAGGAACTGCGCGCCTCGGGCCTGCCGTACGTGCTGCTGCGCAACAGCTGGTACCTGGAGAACTACACAGGTCAACTGGCCAACTACCTGGCCCACGGGGTCGCCGGGTCGGCCGGCGACGGCCGGGTCAGCGCCGCCACCCGGGCCGACTACGCCGAGGCCGCCGCCGAGGTGCTCACCACGCAGGGGCACACCGGTCGGGTCTACGAACTGGGCGGCGAGGCGTTCACCATGACCGAACTGGCCGCCGAGGTGTCCCGCCAGAGTGGACGCGACGTCCGCTACACCGACCTGCCGGTGCCGGCGTACACCGAGCTGCTCGTCTCCGCCGGGCTGCCCGAGCCGTACGCGGCCACCCTCGCCGACGCCGACCGGGGCCTCGCCCACGGCGCGCTGTACGTGCCCGTGGCGGACCTGGAGAAGCTGCTCGGCCGCCGGCCCACCACCCTCGCCGAGGCCCTGCGCGCCGCCGGCTGAGCCGACCGCAGGGGCGGGCGCGGCACCGGATAACCGGTGGAGCGGGCCCGCCACCGGCCCGACAATGCTCGACATGGATCATCACACGCTGGTGCGGACCAGCAAACGGATCGCGCTGGCCCTGCGCCACCGACCCGCCCGGTTCGGCCTCGCCCCCGACCCGGGCGGGTGGGTGGCCGTCACCGACCTGCTGGCCGCCCTGCGCATCGACAGGTCCACCCTCGACGCCGTGGTCGCCGGCAACGACAAGCAACGGTTCGCGGTGACCCGGGACGCCGACGGGGTGGAACGCATCCGGGCCAGCCAGGGCCACTCCTACCCGGTCGACCTGGGGTTGACCGCGCAACCACCACCCGCCCGGCTCTACCACGGCACCGGGGCCGCGGCCCTCGACTCGATCCGCGCCACCGGGCTGAACCGGGGCGGACGGCACCACGTACACCTGTCGCCGGACGTGCCGACGGCCCGGCGGGTCGGGGCCCGCCGGGGTGGCGCGGTGGTGGTGCTGACCGTCGACGCGGCGGCCATGGCCCGCGACGGGCACACCTTCTACCGCAGCGCCAACGGCGTGTGGCTCACCGACGCGGTGCCGCCCGCCTACCTGGCCTGACCGGCCGCCGCGGGCAGCTCGCCGCAGGTGCGTGCGGGGGCGGCCGGCCCCGGGTGCGGGTATGGTGCGGATTGTCGCGCACCCCGGTGCGTCGGGCCCACCGTCGGGCCGGGGGCCGACGCGCCCCCCCACCACGGGCAGCCCGGGGGACGCCCGCCGGAAAGGAGCCGTGTGATGGCAGCGCCCCCGCTCTCCCCGCACGACGCCCTGACCCGACTCGGCCGGATCCGCCTCGACGAGGTGGGTGTGGACGAGGTGTTGGGGATGATCGCCGACCTGGCCTGCCGCAGCCTGCGTGGCGTGTCCGAGGTGTCGGTGACCCTGCTGCGCGGTGGCAGCCCGCAGAGCGTCGCCGTCACCGGCGACGCCGCGCTGCGGCTCGACGAGTGGCAGTACCGGCAGGGCCACGGCCCGTGCCTGGACGCCTCGGTCACCGGCGACACCCTCGTCGTGTCCGACACCGGCACCGAGGAACGCTGGCCGGGCTGGGCGACGCGGGCCGCCGACGCCGGCATCGGCAGCGTGGTCGCGATCGGCCTGCCGATCCAGGAGGCGGTGGTGGGCGCCCTCAACCTCTACGGCGCCCGGCCGCACACGTTCGACGCCGAGACGGTGGAACTGGCCCGGACGTTCGCCGCGTACGCGGCGGTGGCCCTGGCCAACGCCCACCTCTACGCCAGCACCGCGACCCTGGCCGAACAGATGCGCTCGGCGATGGAGAGCCGGGCGGTGATCGAGCAGGCCAAGGGCATCATCATGGGGCAACGCCGGTGCACCGCCGACGAGGCCTTCGGCATCCTCGCCAAGCTCTCCCAGGACTCCCACCGCAAGCTGCGCGACGTCGCCGCAGCCCTCGTCGGCCGGGCCACCGCCGGTAGCCGCTGAACCCCC
>NZ_JBMDWU010000024.1:0-5649 GCF_048594385.1 Micromonospora sp.
GTCGGTCTCGGGCATGCCCTGGTAGACGGCAGCGGCCGGGCGTGCGCCGGTCTCCTCGGGGACCCGGACGGTGACCGCCACCTGGATGGGTCGGCCCAGCCGCCGGCTGAGCGCCTCTGTGATGGCCGGGCGGAGCCGCGACTCGATCACGTCCCGGGTGAACGCGTCCGGTACCGAGAGCAGCGCGGTGTCCTCGACGATCGCCCGCAGCCGGGTCAGTCGGAGGTAGGCGCGCTGCTGGGCGGAGATGATCTCGTCGGCGAGTTCGTCCGTCGCCGCGGTCCACACCGCGGCAAGGTCGATCGTTCCGGCCACCGTCGTGCCACCCCCTCGCCTCTGCTCCCGGCCGCCGCTGTGGTCCAGCGGATCGTGCCGGGCCCGCCACCGCGTTCGAGCGGGTGGTACCTCTCACCCACCGGACGGCTGACCGGCCGGCATCCACAAGTTATCCACAGCCTGTGTGTACCGACCGATTGTGGCCGCCCGCCGGACGCGGGTCGGACCTGCCCCCCTTTTCGGGGAGGGCGTTGAAGCGGGTTCACCGTGCCGAACGATTCACTGCCGGATCCGGTCTTGCGCTCCGCACGACAACCCGGACCTGAAGCTGACCGCAAACGCGCACGGTAACAGCGACGGCCGGCCGCCATCAACCGACGCCCCCGTCAGGATCGGGACGCGACGACGGATCGGCGGTGCTGCGACCACCCCGGAGCCGCAGCCCAGGGTGGTTTGACGGTCATTGCCCCCCTGCGTAGGCTGGAGCGGCTGCTCTGTCGCCCTCTGCTAGGGTGATGGGTGCTCGCTGTCCGTGGTCGCCGCCTCGCCCCGTCGAGGTTCCGTGCCGCCGGGCAGTGCCGATCGGAGGCCACCGCCGAGGTGGTCTGGTCCACCAAACGACCCCGGGCGAACCCGCACCGGGGACGTACGAAAACGGAGAGCCTGACGTGAGCAAGCGCACCTACCAGCCGAACAACCGCCGGCGCGCGAAGACCCACGGCTTCCGGCTGCGCATGCGCACCCGGGCCGGCCGCGCCATCCTGTCGACCCGCCGCGCCAAGGGCCGCACCCGCCTGTCGGCCTGAGGCCGACCGGTCCGGGGACGTGGACAGTCGTGCTGACGGCCGCACAGCGACTGCGGCGTAGCACCGACTTCGCCGCAGCGGTCCGGGGTGGTCGACGCGTCGGTCGTGGTGCCGTCGTCGTCCACCTGACGCTGCCGGCGACCTCCACACCCGCGGCTACACCCCTCGGGACAACCCCGCCGGAGCCGGCGCGGACCACCGACCCGGAGTTGATCTCCGAGTCGAGCCGCGCCGGCTTCGTCGTGTCCAAGGCCGTCGGCCCCGCCGTGGTCCGCAACAAGGTCCGCCGCCGGCTGCGGCACCTGGTCCGCGAACGGTTGGCTGCGCTGCCGGCCGGCAGCACCCTGGTGGTACGCGCCCTGCCCACCGCGGCCGGGACGCCGTACCCCCGGCTGGCGGGCGACCTGGACGCGGCCATCGCCGCCGCCCGGCAGCCCCGGGGCCGGAGGTCGCGGTGAGCAGCAGCCCGATCGTGCCGCCGCGCCGGAGCATGGGTGCCCGGATGCTCAGTGGCCCTATCATCGCGTACCGTCGTTGGATAAGTCCGGCGTTGCCGGCCCGCTGCCGGTTCTACCCGTCGTGCAGTGCCTACGCCCTGGAGGCGGTGACCCGTCACGGTGCGTTGCGGGGAGCCGGCCTGACGGTCCGGCGGCTGTCGCGCTGCCACCCTTTCCACCCTGGTGGACACGACCCGGTGCCGGAGCCGGGCCGCCGCCGACGCGCCGACGTGACTGGAGTCTGAGAATTGAGTCTCGACTGGATCTACTACGCGATCTCGTGGATCCTGCTGACCTGGCACTCGGCGTGGGACGCCATCGGGGTGCCGGTCGACGCGGTCCTCGGCACCAACTGGTCGTGGATTCTCGCCATCGTCTTCCTGGTGGTCACCGTCCGGGTGATCCTCTTCCCGGTCTTCGTCAAGCAGATCAAGTCCCAGCGGGCGATGCAGGCGCTCCAGCCGAAGGTCAAGGAGCTCCAGGAGAAGCACAAGGGTGACCGGGAGACGCTCCAGAAGGAGATGATGGAGCTCTATCGGAAGGAAAAGGCCAACCCGCTGATGGGCTGCCTTCCGATGTTCCTCCAGATCCCGGTCTTCCTGGGTCTCTTCCACGTGCTGCGCCGGCTCGACCCGGCCAAGGAGGCCAAGAGCCTCTACGGCTGGACCGCCGAGCAGTTCGACAGCGCCTCCAGCGCCAAGATCTTTACCGCCCCGATCGCCGGCAAGTTCGGCTCCACCGCCGACGAGCTGGCCCGGCTGGGCGCGAACGGCACCACCGTGAAGGTGATCGCCGGCATCCTGGTCCTGGTCATGATGGGCACCACCTACCTGACCAGCCGCCAGATGATCCTCAAGACCGGCTGGGCCGAGGACCCGCAGCAGCGGATGATCCAGCGGCTGATGCTCTACGGCATCCCGCTCTCCCTGCTGGTCTCCGGCTCGATCTTCCCGATCGGCGTGATCATCTACTGGGTCACCAACAACCTGTTCACCCTCGGCCAGCAGCAGTGGGTGCTCCGCAAGTTCCCGCCGCTGGTGACCAACAAGGGGGTCGCCGGCGGCAAGGCGACGACCCCGGGTGGCCGGAACCCGGTACAGCCGGCCAAGTCCGGTGGTTTCCTCAACCGGAACAAGCCCGTCGCGCAGGTGCCGGCCAAGCCGGCCGCGCCGAAGGTCGCCGGGCCGAAGCCCGGTGCCAAGCCGGTCAACCCGAAGAAGGGCCCGGCCAAGCGCCAGGGTTGAGCCGACGGGCTGCCGTCGGCGGGACCGGCGGCAGCCCCCGGTACGCGCAGCCGCCGTGACGGCAGGCGCCGGACCGGATCCGCCGCGCCCGACGTGGCGGACGGGACTGCCCCCACCAGACGTGCCCGTGTCGAGCCCGGCCCCCTTCAGCCGGCCGACCCGGGAGACCAACGGACCCGACGGTCCGGCCGAGCTAGTACGGAGATGACACCGTGACCGACACCAGCATCCCCAGCGCGGACGCCTCGCTCGACGAGGAGACCGTCCCGACCGCCGCGACCGGTGAGGGTGAGCCCGCCGACGGCGGCAAGGAGAAGAAGTCCGCCGGCGAGGGTGAGTTGTTCGCCCAGAGCGAGATCGCCGCGGACTACATCGAGGGCCTGCTCGACATCCTCGACTACGACGGCGACATCGACGAGCTGGTCTCCGGCGGCCGTCCGGTCGTCGAGGTGGTCGGTGGCCGGTTGCAGAACCTCGTCGGTCAGCGGGGTGCCACCCTGGAGGCGCTCCAGGAGCTGGCCCGGCTGGCCGTGTTCCGGCAGACCGGTTCCCCGAGCCGGCTCCTGCTCGACGTGGGCGGCTACCGCGCCACCCGGCGCAAGGAACTCGCCGCCGTCGCCAAGAACGCGGTGGAGAAGGTCAAGGAGCACGGCGAGCCGGTCCGGCTGGAGCCGATGTCGGCCTTCGAGCGCAAGTGCGTACACGATGTGGTCAACGCGATGAGCGGTGTGGAGAGCGAATCCGAGGGTGTCGAGCCGACCCGGCGCATCGTCGTCCGGCCGGCGGACTGAACTGGTGCCCACCGACGACGTCACGACCGATACCGCTGCCGGCCCGGGTGCAACACCACCCGGGCCGTCGCCCGAGCGGCCCGTACCCTCGGCGCAGGACGCCGCGCTCCCGGACGAGCTGGCCACCGCCGCGCGGACCCTCTTCGGGGACCGGCTCGACCTGGCCGTCCGGTACGCCGAACTGCTCGCCACCGACGGGGTGGTACGCGGCCTGATCGGCCCCCGCGAGGCACCCCGGATCTGGGACCGGCACCTGCTCAACTGCGCGGCCGTCGCCGAGCTGATCCCCGAGAACGCCAGCGTGATCGACGTCGGGTCCGGTGCCGGCCTGCCCGGGGTGGTGCTGGCGATCGCCCGGCCGGACCTGAACGTCGTACTGGTCGAGCCGCTGGCCCGGCGCACCTCGTTCCTCGTCGAGGCGGTGGAGCGGCTCGGACTGGCCAGGACCGTCCGGGTGTTCCGGGGGCGGGCCGACGAGGCGGCCACCGGAGCGAACGGTGTCGGCCCGTTCACCGCCGACGTGGTCACCGCCCGCGCGGTGGCACCGCTGGACCGGCTCGCCACCTGGAGCCTTCCCCTGGTCGTTCGCGGTGGCCGACTGCTCGCCCTCAAGGGGGCCTCCGCAGCGGACGAGATCGTCGAGCACGCCGGGGCGGTCGCCGCGCTGGGCGGAGGCGAGCCGACGGTACGACTCTGTGGCGTCGATCTCCTCGACCCGCCCACCACCGTGGTGGAGGTCGTCCGGGAACGGGTGGTCCGTGCCCCCGGCGTGAAGATGGCGCCGAAGCGGTCCCGTGGAGGCCGTAAGCGCGTCCGCTGACCCTGACCTGTCGGTGCGGAGCGCCGCGCGGCGTGGTGGGCTGCCCGACGGGTGGGGGCCACCCGGCCGTCCGGATAACGAAGATGGACCCGCCGCGCCCGTCCCCCGTAGGCTGACCGCGCGTCGATAGTGTGGGGCGGGCGGATGTTCGGGTGCACCGGATACCGATCGCCCCCGCCGGGCCGTACGCCCTGCGGTGCGAGCGCGTGTACGGCAAGCGAGACGGGGTGCGGACCGACCATCCGGAGCGGGTAGGGATGACAGGTGCATGACGACGGCAGGTACGACGACCCACGGGTGAACCGGCCCGAGGGGCCGGGCTCAGGCGTGGATCCTGTTTCACGTGAAACCGACCATCAGCAGGGCTGGACGACCGGCGGGCAGCCCACGATCCGGCCGCCGGAGCGCGATCCCGGGGTACGTCGGGAGCCGCCCGCGGTGGGTGCCGCCCGTCCGGTTCCCGAGTCGTACGTGCCACCGCCTCCCGTGCAGTCCGGCCCCGACGGTCGACCGGTCAACGCTCCGGACGACCGGACGACCACCTCGGTACGACGGAACGCGGGGGCATCCTCGCGCTTCGAGGCACCGGTGCACGGCAACACGCCACCGGTGCCCGTACAACCCCATCCCGGCGCGGTGCCCGATGCCGTGACCATGGTCGGCGTTCCCGCTCCCGGGACCGTCGATGCGGCGGACGCCGCGTACGTTTCACGTGAAACCCCGACGCGCGAAGAGGATGATCCACCGTTGGCTATGGAGGCGATGCGCGCCGTGCAGATCCTTAATCCGAGTGGCGAGGTGACCATGCCCCGTCCCGAGCGGACCCGGGTGATGTGCGTTGCCAATCAGAAGGGCGGCGTGGGCAAGACCACGACCACGGTGAACCTGGCGGTGGCCCTGGCCCTGCACGGGAACCGCGTGTTGGTGGTCGACCTCGACCCGCAGGGCAACGCTTCCACCGGGTTGAACGTCCCGCACCACACGGGCGTGCCGGATGTCTACGACTGCCTGATCGACAGCGTGCCGCTGGCCGAGGTCGCCCAGGAGGTGGAGGGCATCCCCAACCTGTGGTGTGTGCCGGCGACCATCGACCTGGCCGGTGCCGAGATCGAGCTGGTCTCGGTGGTCGCCCGGGCGTAAAGTCTGAACCGGGCGATCGAGGCGTTGCCGGGGCAGTTGGACTAGGGGTTGATAGACTGGCGGCGCGCGCTCGGC
>NZ_JBMDWU010000240.1:0-5987 GCF_048594385.1 Micromonospora sp.
GGAGTTGTGGTGCCGGACGGAACGGGAGGAACACCCCCGGACCGGGCACCACAACTCCATGATCCACGCAGGAGACGGAGGGACGGGGTCAGACGCCGGCGGGGTAGGTTTCCAGTTCGCCGGTGGTGGTGTGGGTGGGTAGGGGGTGCAGGGCGGTGGACTCGTCGCACCAGACGAGGGCGTCGTAGCGGTCGGCCAGCCGGCTCGGCACGTAGTTGCCCCAGCGCTCGAAGGTCGGGTCGTAGACCACCCCGATGGCCCGGTGCTCGACGGTGCCGGTGACCCAGTCGGGCTGGTCGGGGCCACCGAAGACGAGCACCGCCCGCTCCGGCAGCAACTCGTGCAGCCGCCACTCCACCGAGCCCTCCCGGGCCGGCGGCACCGCCATCACCTCGGCCGGTGAACCCCAGTGCGGGGCGGCGACCACGGTGCCCCGGTAGCCGCCGAAGCCGATCAGCGTCACCGCGTCCCGGCCGAGGCGTTCCCGGGCGAGCTGACCGATGTTGACCATCCCGTCGCCGGCCATGTCGGTGGCGCGGGCGTCCCCGATGTGGGTGTTGTGCGCCCAGACGATCCCCCGTGACCCCGGGCCGTACCGGGTGAGCAGCCGGTCCAGGGTGTCGGCCATGTGGATGTCGCGCACGTTCCAGGAATCCGGCCCGCCGTGCACCATCGCCCGGTAGTACCGCTCCGCGCCGGCCACCACCTCCGCGTTCTGCCAGGCCGCGAACGCGTCCGGGCCGTCCGAGGCGACGTGTGCCCGGGTACGCGCCAACAGCCGGATCACCTCCTCCTCGCAGCGGGCCGAGACGAACCGGCTGGCCGCGCCGTACTCCTCGACCCGGCGGCCGTACGGCTCGAAGCACCGGTAGGCGTCCTGCGCCGCCTCCATCGACTTCGGGTCCTCCTCGCCCAGGTAGTCGAAGATGGCCTGCATGGACTCCCACAGGCTGTAGACGTCGAGTCCGTGGAAACCGGCCCGTTCCCGCTCCGGGCGCTCCAGGTTCCACGCCCGCAGCCAGCGGCAGAACCGGTCCACCTCGGCGTTGGCCCACATCCAGGTGGGCCAGCGGGTGAACCGGCCCAGCGCGGTACGCGGGTCCTGTGCGCCGCCGGGCGCGCCCACCACCGAGCGGTGCACCCGGTCGCAGTCCGGCCAGTCGCCCTCCACCGCCACGAAGTCGAACCCCTGCTCGGCGATGAGCCGTCGGGTGAGCTGCTCACGCAACCGGTAGTAGTCGTGACTGCCGTGCGTCGCCTCGCCGATCATCACCACCCGGGCGTCCCGGGCGCGCTCCAGCAGCGGGTCGAAGTCGCTCGGCGTACCGAGCCGCTGTACCAGCATGGGCGGGGCTACCCGGCAGGGTCGGCCGACAAACCGCCGTCCGGTGCGCGGTGGGCGGTGTGGCGGCGGGTGGAACGGGTAGCCGCCGGCATGACCGTCACCGGGATGCAGTTGCAGGAGTACCTGGCCGGGCTCGACTACCCGGTCTCCCGCGAGGACCTGGTCCGCTGGGGTCAGGAGAACGGTGCCAGCACCGAACTGCTCCAGATGCTGCGGGCGCTGCCCGTCGGGCAGTTCGACGACCCGGCCGAGCTGAACGAGGCCCTCGGCACGCTCGCCTGAGCCGTCCGCCTGGCCCCACCGACCGGTCACCACCGCCGGCCACCGGCGCGGCCCGTGGGAGCGTGCAGCAACCGGAACAGCACCAGCCACTGTTCCGGCCAGACCAGGCCGACCGGGGTCGCCGGGTCGAGCCGCGCCGCCCGCAGCGCGCCGTCGACCCGCCGGCCCGGATGCGCCGCGCGCAGCGAGGCCGCGAGCGACCCGCCCGCCCCGCCGAACCCCAGCTCCACCCTCTTCCGGTACGCGGGCAGCCCGGCCGGGTCCAGCAGCGCCGCCGGCCGGCGTTCGATCCGCAGGATGCCCCCGTCGACGGCGGGCACCGGGCGGAACGCGGTGCGGGCCACCCGGCCGGACAGCCGCCAGTGGTACTCCGGCCAGGTCAGCACGGTCAGCCGGCTCCACCGGCCGAGGTCACCGGTCCGCTTGCGGGCGTACTCCCACTGGGTGAGCAGGGTGGCCGCGCGCAACCGGGGCGCGGCGAGGCACCAGCGGACCACCGCGGCGGTCAGCGACCAGGGAACGTTGCCGACGACGGCGAACGGTTCATCGGGTGGCGCGGCGGTCAGGAAGTCGGCCTGCCGGTGCCGCACGTGCGGCAGCGTCGCGCACACCGCCGCCAGGGCGGGGATGACGGCCGGGTCGACCTCGTAGGCGATCAGCCGGCCGCACCGCTGCGCCAGTGGCCGGGTGAGCTGGCCACGGCCGGCACCCACCTCCAGCAGCAGGTCGTCCGGGCCGCTCCGGGCCGCCCGGACCATCCGGGTCACGGCGGCCGGGTCGGCGAGGAAGTTCTGGGACAGTACGCGACGGGACCGGTCGCGTGCGGTGGTGCGGTCGGGGCGGGGCGCCACGGGGCTCGTCCTGTCTGTCGCCGCTCGGCGACGGTACGGACAGGCACAGCACGCTGCCGGGCCTGTCCGAGTGGATCGGGACTCGGACGGCCCTGGAGAGATCGGCGGGGACGCGACGCGAAGAGAGCGCAGCCGGTGGCCCGGCCCGACGGCCACCGGGCGCGGTCGGGGCCGACGTCGCCGGTCGGACCGGGCGGGTCGGACGGGCGACGCGGACCGTGACCGGCCACGATGGCGGTCAGACCACGGAGGCGGTCAGACAACGGAGGCGGTCAGGCCCCAGTGACGGTCAGACCACGGTGGCGGTCAGGCCGGGATGGTGCTTCGGGTCAGGCGCGGTGGGCGTCCCGGCCGGCCAGGGCCGGACGCCGGACTCGCGGGCGGGCCACCAGGAGGGGGCCCCGCGCGGCCGACGTGACGGCCACGGTGATCAGGGCGTGCATACACATGGCGGCCACGCTAGCGCACACCCCACGGTGCGCAACGCGTTTTTCCGGCGTTCCACCACGACCCCGCCGGCCGCCGATCCGGCCAGCCCCCGCCGCGCCCCGAGTGGCCCGCACACCTGGCCGGGTGAGCGGGTCGGGAGCAGCCGTTCCGTCGGCGCGCGATACCGGTGTCGGCAACCAGTGACCCATGGTCACCTCGACAGGACAACTCTCGCCCGCCCACCGTCATGCCGCCGGGGGGCGGCAAGGGGCAGGGGTCAGGGCTGGAGGTCGACCGTGCGGGCCTCGGCGCGGGCGGTCTCCGCAGCCGCCAGGACCGCCACCACCTCCCGGCCGAACCGGACGTCACACCGGTGGTCCCGGTCACCCGAGTCGACCTGCCCCAGCAGTTGGTCGACGGCCGTGCCGAACGCGGTCAGCGCGTTGCCGTCGCCCGGCGGTACGGCCTCGACGCCGTTGTCGCCGTAGAAGACGACGTCCCGGGTCACCGCAGTCGACGGGGCGTCCAGGGTCAGCGACAGCGCACTTGTCGCACCCCCGTCGTGGGTGAGCAGCAGGTGCACCAGCCCGCCGGGGCCGTCCATCGCGGCGACCCGGGTGACCCGGCCGAGCACCGGCAGCACGATCGACAGCGCGTGCGGGCCGATGTCCCACAGCGCGCCCTGCTCCCGCCGCCACCGGGAGCCGCCGTACGGGCTGCCGGGGGCGTAGATCGAGGCGAACTGGGTGACCCGGGCGTGCTGCCAGCCGCCGGCCGCGGCGGTGGCGGTGAGGAAGCCGTCGACGTTGGGGTGGAAGCGTTGGGTGAAGAAGACCACCGAGGCCACCCCGGCGGACCGCGCGGCGGCGACCACCCCGTCGGCCTCGTCGAGGCTCAGCGCGAGGGGCTTGTCCAGCAGCAGGTGCCGGCCGGCGGTGGCGGCCCGGACGGCGATCCCGGCCTGCACGTCCGGGGGCAGCGCCACGGCCACCGCGTCGCAGGCGTCGAGCAGCGCGTCGACGTCGTCGAAGGCCGGGACGCCGTGCCGGGTGGCCAGCGCGGCGGCCCGTTCGGGGTTGCGTCCCCAGACCCCCACCAGTTCGGCGCGGGGATGGGCGTCCAGCCCGGCGGCGTGCGTGCGCGCCGCCCAGTGACCGGTGCCGAACAGGCCGAACCGCAGCACGGGGTACCCCCGGTCTCGTCGTCGGCCACGCCCGTCGCGGCCGTGATCCACGCTAGTCACCCGCCCCTGTTTCCGCAGCCGAGGGCCACCTACCCGCACCGGCGGGCCGCCGCCCGGAGACCCGGGCCGCCGACCCGGGACCGGGACGACGGTGATTACTACGCCGGTTAGTAGGCTGTGCCGGTGACCGAGACACCGATCGGATGGCGGCGATGACCGGCGCGGCGTCGGCCGGTTCGCCGGTGGACGGGGTGCTCGCCACCGTGACGATCGGGCTGTCGCTCGTACTCGCGTTGTGGGCGCTGGTGGCGGCGGTCCGGCACCGCCCGCCGGACCTGGTGCAGTCGGTCGGGCTGGGCCTGCTGGAGGTGGCGCTGCTCGCGCTGACCGTGCTGGCCCTGGTCGCCGTCGTCGGGGGTGAGCGGGCGGGCGAGCCGGGCGCGTTCTTCGGCTACCTGGTGACGCTGGTCTGCCTGCCCCCGCTGGCCTGGGTGCTGGCCCGGATGGAACCGACCCGGTGGGGGTCGGCGATCGTCTGCGCGGTCTGCCTGGTCCTGCCGGTGGTCGTGGTCCGGCTGCAACAGACCTGGGAGGTCGTCGGTGGCTGACACCCGGACGGCGCGGCGCGCCACCAACGCGGGGCCGGGACGACTGCTGATCGCCGTCTACATCCTGTTCGCCATCGCCGCCACCTCCCGGGCCGCGCTCCAGATCGCCACGAAGTTCGACGAGGCGCCGGTGGCGTACCTGCTCTCGGCGGTGGCCGCGCTGATCTACATCGTGGCGGCGGTCGGGCTGGCCCGCGCCGGGCACGCCGGCCGGCGGGTCGCGCTGGCCTGCTGCTCGGTGGAGCTGGTCGGGGTGGTCGGGGTCGGCGTGCTCAGCCTGGTCGACCCCGAGCTGTTCCCCGACGAGACGGTCTGGTCCGGCTTCGGCAGCGGGTACGGCTACATCCCGCTGGTGCTGCCCGTGCTGGGCCTGCTCTGGCTGTGGCGCACCCGCACCGCCGCCGACGCCTGACGCCGGCTCCCGACGCGGGTGCCCCGGCCCCGGTCAGTCCTTCGGGCCGCCCGCGACATAGATGACCTGGCCGGAGACGAAGGACGCGCCCTCGCTGACCAGGAACGAGATGGTGTGCGCGACGTCCTCCGGCCGACCCGGACGGCGGACCGGGATCTCGGCGGCGGCGTGCTTCTGGAGGTCGTCGAAGTCGACCTTCATCCGGGCGGCGGTGGCGGCCGTCATGTCGGTGACGATGAAGCCGGGGGCGACCGCGTTGACCGTCACCCCGAACGGCCCCAGCTCGATGGCGAGGGTCTTGGTGAAGCCCTGCAGGCCGGCCTTGGCCGCCGCGTAGTTGGCCTGGCCCCGGTTGCCCAGCGCCGAGGTGCTGGACAGGTTGACGATCCGGCCGTACTTCCGCTCGACCATGTGCCGCTGGGCGGCCTGGCTGAACAGGAACGCGCCGCGCAGGTGCACCCCCAGCACGGTGTCCCAGTCGGCGTCGGTCATCTTGAACAGCAGGTTGTCCCGCAGCACCCCGGCGTTGTTGACCAGCACGGTCGGCCCGCCCAGTTCGGTGGCGACCCGGTCGACGGCGGCCTCGACCTGCTCCCGGTCGGCGACGTCCGCGCCGACGCCGAGGGCCCGGCCACCGGCGGCGGTGATCGCGTCCACGGTCGGCCCGGTCGCCGCCTCGTCGATGTCGACCACGGCGACGACCATGCCGTCGGCGGCCAGCCGCCGGGCGGTGGCCGCGCCGATACCGCGCAAACGGTCGACCGCCTGATGGGCAACAGTGCCGAAGCACGCTTCTAGTACATCTCCGAACGCGCCGCGTGCGGTTCTGATGTCGCTGTGTGATGCCTAAAATGCCCGTCCATTAAGGCTTGCGGCC
>NZ_JBMDWU010000241.1:0-21006 GCF_048594385.1 Micromonospora sp.
CCCCTCCGCATATCGGCCACCTTCGTTCCGGCGTCAACTACGACGTGCTGCGGCGCTGGTTGCTGGCGCGCGGTTTCGAGGTCAGGTTCATCCGTAACCTGACCGACATCGACGACAAGATCCTCGTCAAGGCGCAGGAGCAGGGCCGCCCGTTCTGGTCCATCGCGTACGCCAACGAGCTGGTGCTGGCCCGCTCGTACCAGGCGTTGAACGTGCTGCCGCCGACGTACGAGCCGCGGGCGACCGGGCACATCCCGGAGATGCACGAGCTGATCGCCCGGCTGATCGAGACCGGTCACGCCTACCCGGCCACCGACGGGTCCGGCGACGTCTACTTCGACGTGGCCTCCTGGCCGGCGTACGGGTCGTTGTCCGGCCAGTCGCCCGACGACATGCAGTCCGCCGGGGACGCCCCGGAGCGCGGCAAGCGGGACCCCCGGGACTTCGCGCTGTGGAAGGGCGTCAAGCCGGACGAGCCGGCCGACGCCTACTGGCCCTCCCCGTGGGGCCGGGGCCGTCCCGGCTGGCACATCGAGTGCTCGGCGATGTGCCTGCGGTACCTCGGCGCGGAGTTCGACATCCACGGCGGCGGGCTCGACCTGACCTTCCCGCACCACGAGAACGAGATCGCCCAGTCGCAGGCCGCCGGGCTGCCCTTCGCCCGCTGGTGGGTGCACCACGGGCTGCTCAGCATCGGCGGCGCCAAGATGGGCAAGTCGCTCGGCAACGCCCTGGACCTCGACTACGTCGACTCGCTCGGGGTGCGCCCGGTGGAGCTGCGCTACTACTACGCGGCGGCGCACTACCGGTCCCGGATCGACTACTCGGAGGACGCGCTGCGTGAGGCCGCGGTGGCGTACCGGCGGATCGAGGGGTTCGTCCAGCGGGCCGTGGAGCGGGTCGGCGCGGGGCAGCTCGGTGAGCTGCCCGCCGGGTTCGTGGCCGCGATGGACGACGACCTGAACACCTCGGCCGCGCTCGCCGTCCTCCAGGCGACCCTGCGGGACGGCAACACCGCGCTGGCCGACGGCGATGATGTGACGGTCCGCACCACCCTCGCCGCCACCCGGGCGATGCTGGATATCCTCGGCGTCGACCCCCTCGACCCGGCCTGGACCGGTGGCGGTCGCGTCGACGACCTGCGGGGCGTGGTGGACTCCCTGGTCGCACTGGCCCTGGAGCAGCGCGCGCAGGCCCGCAGCCGCAAGGACTGGGCGGCCGCGGACGCCGTACGCGACCAGCTCAAGCAGTCCGGCGTGGTGGTCGAGGACACCCCGCAGGGCCCCCGTTGGACTATTGGAGAGCAGGACTGATGGCCGGCAACTCGCAGCGCCGTGGCCGGCGACTGACGTCGAAGGCGGGTGCCCCCAAGGGCTCCGGCGGCAAGAACAAGGACTCCCTCGCGGGCCGGGGCAAGACCCTGCCCGCCGACGAGCGTCCCTGGCACAAGGCGTACTCGGGGACCGAGAAGCTGCCCCAGCGCACCGCCTGGAAGCAGGACAAGGAGCGCCGGGCGGCGGCCGAGGAGGGTCGCGCTCCCAAGATCGGCCAGCCGGGCACCAAGGACACCACCTGGGGCAGGGGCACCCGGGGCGTGGCCCCCGTCCGGTCCGGCGGCGGTGGTCGGTCCGGCGCGGGTGGCCGGGGTGGCGCCGGTGCGGGCCGCAGTGGTCCCCGGGTCGCGCCGGGGCGCAAGTCCAACCCGTCGCGCGACAGTCCGGAGCTTCTGGTGGGCCGCAACCCGGTGCTGGAGGCGCTGCGCGCCCAGGTGCCGGCGACCGCGCTCTACACCGCGCAGGGCATCGACGCCGACGACCGGGTCAACGAGATCACCCGTACGGCCGCCGACCGGGGCATCGCCATCCTGGAGATCAGCCGGGCCGAACTGGACCGGATGACCGGCGGTGTGCTGCACCAGGGTGTCGGCCTCCAGGTGCCGCCGTTCGCCTACGAACTCTTCGAGGACCTGCTGGCGACCTCCCTGGAGCAGCCCGCGCCGCTGCTGGTCGCGCTGGACGGGGTCACCGACCCGCGTAACCTCGGTGCGGTGATCCGGTCCGCTGCCGCGTTCGGCGCGCAGGGGGTGTTCGTACCGGAGCGGCGGGCCGCCGGGATCACCGCGACCGCCTGGCGGACCAGTGCCGGCGCGGCGGCGCGGGTGCCGGTCGCGCAGGTCACCAACCTGACCCGGTCGCTGAAGGCGTGTCAGGACGCCGGCTTCATGGTGGTCGGCCTGGACGCCGACGGCGACACCGACCTGTACGACCTGGAGGCCGCCGTCGGCCCGCTGGTCGTGGTGGTCGGCTCCGAGGGGCGCGGGCTGTCCCGGCTGGTCGGGGAGACGTGTGACCTGACCGTCAGCATCCCGATGATCTCCGACGTGGAGTCGTTGAACGCCAGCGTCGCCGCCGCCGTCACCCTCGCCGAGGTGGCCCGCCGCCGCGCTGCGGAGGGCTGATCCGGCGCGGGCACCCGCGCCCGGGACGAAGACACGACGAAAAGGGGCGGCCCGCCGAAGCGGACCGCCCCTTTTCCGTGCGGTGGGATCAGATGCGGTGACCGGTGGCCGCGTTGAAGACGTGGCTGCGGCCGGCCCGCGGCTTGACGAACACGGTGTCACCCATGTTCGGCATGGTCCGCCGGTCGGTGCGGACCACGAAACGCTCCTCGTGGCCCTCCAGGGCGGCGTGGCCGTAGACGTTGGCGTCCGAACCGAGGTCCTCGACCAGCTCGACCACGACCGGCATGCCGCCCTCGGTGGGGCTGACCAGGTCGCAGTCCTCCGGGCGGAAACCGACGGTGACCCGGTTGTCGCCACCCTCGCTGCGGGCCGCCTCGACCTGCTCGCGGGTCAGCGGGATGTGCATCTCGGCGAAGGCCGCACCCCGCTCGTTCAGCGGAACGGTCTTGATGTTCATGGCGGGGGAGCCCATGAAGCCGGCGACGAACACGTTGGCCGGGGTGTCGTAGAGCGCCCGCGGGGTGTCCACCTGCTGGAGGACGCCGTCGAGCATGACCGCCACCCGGTGGCCCATGGTCATGGCCTCGACCTGGTCGTGGGTGACGTAGACCGTGGTGATGCCCAGCTTGGCCTGGAGCGAGGCGATCTGGGTACGGGTCTGCACGCGGAGCTTGGCGTCGAGGTTCGACAGCGGCTCGTCCATGAGGAAGACCTGCGGCTCGCGGACGATCGCCCGGCCCATCGCGACCCGCTGGCGCTGACCACCGGAGAGCGCCTTCGGCTTGCGGCTGAGGTACTCCTCCAGCTGGAGCAGGCCGGCCGCCTCCTTGACCCGCCGGTCGATCTCGGCCTTCGGGGTCTTGCGCAGCTTGAGGGCGAACGCCATGTTCTCGTACACCGACATGTGCGGGTAGAGGGCGTAGTTCTGGAAGACCATCGCGATGTCGCGGGCCTTCGGCGGGAGGTGGGTGACGTCCCGCTCGTCGATGTAGATCGCGCCGTCGTCGACGTCCTCCAGGCCGGCGAGCATCCGCAGGCTGGTGGACTTGCCGCAACCCGACGGGCCGACCAGGACGAGGAACTCCCCGTCGCCGATCTGGAGGTCGAGTTGGTTGACGGCGGGGCGTTCGGTGCCCGGGTAGATCCGGGACGCCTTCGCGTACGTGACCGTAGCCATGGTGGTGCGCTTCCTTTCACCGGCAGGAACGTGCCGGACGATCCGAGTGAAGGAGCTGTCGGCACCCACGGTGCCGACCCGCGGACCCCGTCCGGAGGCAGCCTTCGCCGACCCCGGGTGTCATCCGTGTCACTGCACGGTAAACGGGATTTCCAGCTGTGCCAAGACGGGATACACCGAGTGGGACGGACGGCATACGCATTTCGGTCAGGCGGGCACGGCCGGGCATCAATCCCCTCGCCTGACGGGGTTTCGGCGCGTCGATTCGTCGGTGGCGCGGGCACAAGATTGACGTTTTCCATGCTCGGGGACCCTGCCGGCCGGGATTTCCCGACGTCAGTCGCTATGCTGACGTCGCAACACGCGCCCCTGTAGCTCAGCTGGCCAGAGCACTCGCCTTGTAAGCGAGATGTCGCCGGTTCGATCCCGGCCGGGGGCTCCAATTCCACAGCACGGCCGCCACTGGCGTTGCCGCCTGTCGATCCGTCGATAGCGGCCGGCGCACGTTCCTGCGGTCATCTCCGCGCTGCGTGACCGAATGGTCGCTTCCGGTGGATGGATCGAGCTGGTTGAGTGGGAGTACCCCACCCCACCGGCTGAGACGGACTGCCTCATGATCCTGACCGCCCCGCGTCGGCTGTGCACCATCCTCACCGCCGGTCTGCTGGCGGCGACGCTTGTCGCACCCGGTGCCGCGATGGCCGCGCCGAGGACTGGCAGCGCCCCGGCCTGCATGATGCATCCACTGCCCCTGCCGCCCGGCGCGAGCCTGGCCTGGGACGCGATGCTCGTCGACCCGGCCGGCCGGTTCATCGTCGGCACCGGCAGGCGGGCCACCGATCAGGGGCAGGAGTCGCTGCTGCTGCGGTGGGACGGCCCGCGCGTCACCGTGTTGACGGGATCACCCGGTCTGCTGGTGGCCGTCAACCGGCACGGCGTCCTGGTCGGCGACAGTTCCACCAGCGCCGGCAACCGACCGTGGCGCTACCGGGACGGCCGGGTGGAGTGGCTGCCCCTGCCGCCGAACGGAATCGGCGGCTATGTCACGGCCGTCAACAGCCGAGGGGACATCGTCGGCTACGGCGGTTACCTGGAGGAGCCGGTGACCCTGCGCTGGCCGGTCGACCGGCCGGACACCGTCGAGGTTCTGGAGCCCGGTGGGATCCCGGTGGCGATTCTCGACGACGGCACCATCGTCGGCGAGGTCCCCGGCGAGGAGGACCGTTCGTCGCCCGGTCCCGGGGCGCGTGGTGCCGGCGGGCGCGGGGTGGCCCCGCCGCCCGTCGCCTGGGTGCGTCGTCCCGACGGGCGGGTCGACCGGCTCACCGCGCCCGGCGCGGTGAAGTCGACGGTACGGGCGGCCCGGGGGAACTGGGCGGTCGGCCAGGTCGCCGACACGGCGGACGGGCAGTACGAGCAGATGGTGCGCTGGGACCTGCGTACCGGGGTGGCGACGCCGGTCAGACCGGGATTGATCGCCATGACGGGCGTCAACGCCACCGGTAGCCTGCTCTCCTACTCGGAGGTCGATCACCTTGATCGCCGGGTGCCGCTGCGCAGTGTCGTCTCGGACCCGGTGACCCGCGTCGTCGCCGAGGCGATCGCCGACAACGGTCTGGTCGTCGGCAGGACCGCCGGCCTGCAGGTCACCTTTCCGGTCCGGTGGAGCGGCTGCTGAGCGTTCCGGATCTCCGCAGGGCCCACCGTCGCCGCTCGCGCGGGACCACGCTTGTCGGTCCGGCTGGGTAGCCTGGTCGGCGCGAACGGGGACGACGGGCGGGGGCCGATGAGTCGTGCGGTGGAGCAGTCGAACCGGGCCATGTTGCGGGCCCGGGACGCGATGGACCGGGCGTACGCCGAACCGCTGGACATCCCGGCGCTGGCCCGGATCGCGCTGGTGTCCGAGGCGCACTTCATCCGCACCTTCCGGGCCACCTTCGGTGAGACCCCGCACCGCTACCTGCAACGACGTCGGGTGGAGCGGGCGATGTCGATGCTGGTGGAGACCGGCCGGGACGTCACCGACATCTGTTACGCCGTCGGGTTCAGCAGTCTCGGCTCGTTCAGCCGCACCTTCCGGCAGATCGTCGGTGAGTCACCCAGCGAGTACCGCAGTCGCCGGTCGGCCGGCGACGCGACGGTGCCGAGCTGCTTCACCAAAGCCTGGACCAGGCCCAGCAGTTTTGGATAAGCGGCAGGTCAGCGGCCTGACATAGCGTTCCGGGCATGACGATGAACGCGATCACCCGCTCCCAGCTCTACGTCCTCGACCAGGACGAGGCGCTCGACTTCTACGTCGGCAAGCTGGGCTTCGAGGTCAACACCGACCAGGATCTGGGTTTCATGCGGTGGCTGACGGTCAACGTGCCCGGCGACCCGCAGCGGGAGGTGCGGCTGGAGAAGCCGGGCCCGCCCGCGCTGGACCCGGCGACCGCCGAGCAGGTCCGGGAGTTGCTGACCAAGGGCGCGATCGGCGGGTGGCTGAGCATCACCACCGACGACGCCCGCAAGACGTACGAGGACCTGGTCGGCAAGGGTGTCGACATCACCGACGAGCCGACCGAGCGCCCGTACGGCATCGACTTCGGCATCCGGGACCCGTTCGGCAACCGGATCCGCATCGGCCAGATGTTCCCCCGGGCCTGACCCGGCGTCGCGGGTATTGCGGATGTGGGCGGTGGGGTCGCCGGGCTACCGTCGCCCGGTGACCACACCGAGCCCTACCGACCTGCCCAAGTGCGAGTTCGCCTTCCCCGGCCCGCTGCGTGACCAGCTCGTGGCCGCAGTGTTGAGCGGGGCGAAGACCTCCACCACGGGCCTGTTGCAGGACTACGAGCGCGACGACGAGCCGTTGCCGGCCGTGGGCGACCGGGCGGTGGTGGTCGATTCCGCCGACCGGCCGGTCGCGGTGATCGAGGTGACCGGGGTGCGGGTGGTCCGGCTCGGCGACGTCGACCTCGACCATGCCCGCGACGAGGGGGAGGGGTACGACTCGGTGGCGGCCTGGCGGGCCGGGCACGAGGAGTACTGGCACGGGTCGGACTACCTGGGTTGGCTGGGTGATGCCGGGTTCCGGGTGGACGACGACACCCTCGCCGTCGTCGAACGCTTCCGGGTGGTGCCGGGCGTCACCGGCTGACCCGGCGCGGCCGGGACGGTGGCGGGCCGGTCAGCCGGTGGTCTGTTCCAGCTCGTCGCGGATGGTGAGGAAATCCTCCTTGCGGTCCGGCTGTTTGGTGGCGGTCAGGAAGACCACCACCCCGGCGACCTCCGGGTCGGCCCAGGCGCAGGCGGTGAGGTGGCCCTCGTCGGCGGTCCGTCCGCGCCCGCACCGGGCCTCGCCGCCGAACCGGCCGAACTCCACCGACCGGGGCTTCGGAATCCGGTACGGCTTGAGCAGCCGGTCCAGCATGGCCTGCGGGTCGGGGACGGTGCCCGAGACGGCGCTCACCACGATCGTCTCCGGGCTGCGTCGGCCCCGCCCGTAGACCGCCTCGACGGTGCTGGTGGCCGGCGTGGCCTCGCGGGTCAGCTCGTTGAGCCGGAACCGGGGCAGCCCGGCGGGCAGTGGCGTACCCGAGCGGGGCAGCCCCAGCAGGGTGTCCGGGGTCCGCAACGTCCGCGCCACAGGTGTCGGGGTGGGCGCGGAGGCCCGTTCGACGTCGGCGACCGCGCACCCGGTGGCCAGGACGGTGGCGACCACCGCCGGCAGCAACCCGATCCGGCCGGGCAGCCGGCGCGGGCCGACCGGACCGGCCGTGCGCGGCAGGCCGGGGCGCAGACGCGGGCCGGTCGGCTGCGGCGGGCGGTGTGCAACGGTCGGGCCGGACCGGTGGCCCGGACCGGCGGGTCGTCTCTTCGGCACAACGCTCCTCGCACGAATCGGAGCGGGTAGGTTATCCGACCAGTGTCACCCCCGGGGTGGCGTCCGCCCTCGCAGGCCGCCGTGAGCCGCGCCACCGGCGACGCAACCGGTGGCCGGCTCGCGGGAGGCGACCTCGTGGTCAGCCGGTGGTGGTGGTCTTCAGCAGCAGCGCGGCCAGTTCCCGCGTGGCGTCCGGTGGCCGCGGGCCGGTCGGACAGTCGGTCCAGTCGACGCGGGTCGCCCCCACGGTGAGCTGATAGCGGTACGTGTCGGCGCAGCCGTCGTCGGACGGGACGCCGGCATGGTCGCGGGTGGCCGGGCCGACGAGCATCCGGAGCCGGTCGAGGGCCGCCGCGTCGAGCCGGCCGGTACGCGTCGCGCCGGCCCGGTCGGTCGTGGTCCACCTGCCGTCGGGCTCGACGGTCACCGTGTCCCGGTTCCCGGCGAAGCCGCCGGATCGGGTCAGGGTGACCCGGTCCGCGCCGGCCCCCCGGGCACCGGGGTCGCCGGGCATCCCGGTCGACGGGTTTGCGGCCCCGGTCGGGGTGCCTGGGGTGGTGGTCCCGTCGGAGGTCGCAGCGGTCGTGGCCGCTGGTGGCGCGGGGGTTCCCGGCTCGGCCGCCGAGCAGCCGGTCAGTAGCGCGGCGGCGGTCGTGACGGCGGCCAGGAGCAGAGCGGATGATCTCATCCCGATGGGACGTGCATCGACGTCAATCGGTTCCCTGGGCAGGGCCCCTCCTCCGTTCGGCCAGTGTCGTGTCATGGAACCGCTCCATCCCTTCTCTTTTCCCGGGTGTATCGCTATATCTACATGCGTGACTACCCCCGTCACATCTTTCCCTTGCCAGGAGGGCACGTGAAAAGACCCCTCGCCGCCGTCAGCGCAGCTCTGCTCACCAGCGGAATGCTGACCTGCGTCGCCACCGCAGCGCACGCGGCTCCCCCCGCCCCCGCCCCCGATGCCGCCCCCGCCGCCCGCGCCGAGAGTCTGCTGCGCAGCAACCCGGGCGCGGTCCAGGGCACCAGCGCGGAGGCGTACCAGGCGGTCCGCACCAAGGTCGATGCCAACGGCGCGGCGCACACCCGCTACACCCGTACCTACCAGGGGCTGCGGGTGTACGGCGGTGACTTCGTCATCCACACCGCGCCCAACGGCACCCTCGCCGGAACCTCCGTCGGCCTGGCCGCCCCGCTGACCCTCGGCACCACCGCCAAGATCAGCCCGGCGGCGGCCGCCGCGACGTCCCGCAAGGCGTTCTCCGGCAAGATCACCGAGGTGGGCGCGCCGGAACTCTTCGTCGACGCCACCTCCGGCAAGGGCCGGCTCGCCTGGGAGACCGTGCTGTCCGGCTGGAAGGCCGACCAGCAGACCCCGTCGAAGCTGCACGTGATCACCGACGCCGTCACCGGCCGGGTCATCGGCGCGCACGACGAGATCGAGTCGGTGGTCGGCAGCGGCCAGGGCATCTACACCGGCTCGGTCAGCATCGACACCACGCTCTCCGGCAGCACCTACCAGATGATCGACCCGTCGCACGGCAACGGCCGTACCTGCGACATGAACAACGGCACCAGCACCTGCACCACGTTCACCGACGCCGACAACGCCTGGGGCGACGGCACCAACGCCAACCGGCAGTCCGCCGGCGTCGACGCCCACTTCGGCGCGGCCAAGACGTTCGACTACTTCAAGAACGTGCACGGCCGCAACGGCATCTTCGGCAACGGCGCGGGCGTGCCGAGCCGGGTCCACTACGGCCGCAACTACATCAACGCCTTCTGGGACGGCGCCCAGATGACCTACGGCGACGGCGCCAGCAACTCCCGGCCGCTGGTCTCCCTCGACGTGGCCGGCCACGAGATGAGCCACGGCGTCACCGAGGCCGTCTCCGGCCTGGTCTACTCCGGCGAGTCGGGCGGCCTCAACGAGTCCACCAGCGACATCTTCGGCAACATGGTCGAGTTCTACGCCGCCGCGCCGAGCGACCCGGGCGACTACCAGGTCGGCGAGAAGATCAACATCAACGGCAACGGCACCCCGCTGCGCTACATGTACAACCCGTCGCTGGACGGCTCGTCCGACTCGTGCTGGAGCACCAGCACCAAGAACAAGGACGTGCACTACTCCTCCGGCGTCGGCAACCACTTCTTCTTCAACCTCGCCGAGGGCACCGGCGCCACGTCGTACGGCACCTCGCCGGTCTGCGGCTCCGCCCCGGCGGTCACCGGCATCGGCCGGGAGAAGGCCGAGAAGATCTGGTTCCGCGCCCTGGACGTGTACTTCACCTCCAACACGTCGTACGTCAACACCAGCACCCCGGCCAACACCGCCCGCGCGTACAGCCTCAAGGCGGCGACCGACCTGTACGGCAGCTGCTCCACCGAGTACAAGGCCGTCCAGGCGGCGTGGACCGCGGTCAACGTCGCCGGCAGCGACGCCCCCTGCTCCTCCACCGGTAACGACTTCTCCGTCTCGCTCTCCCCGACCTCCGGTTCGGTGACCGCGGGCGGTTCGGTCGCCACCACCGTCGCCACCGCGACCACCAGCGGCACCGCGCAGACCGTGACGTTCTCCGCGTCCGGCCTGCCGACCGGCGCGACCGCGACGTTCAGCCCGGCCTCGGTGACCTCGGGTGCCGCGTCGACCCTGACCATCGCCACCTCGGCCAGCACCCCGGCCGGCAGCTACCCGGTGACGGTCACCGGCACCGGCGCGGTGGCCCACTCGGCCAGCTACACGCTGGTCGTGAGCAGCGTCGGTGGCAGCTGCACCGCCGGCCAGCTCCTGGGCAACCCCGGCTTCGAGTCCGGCAACACGGTCTGGGCGGCCAGCACGGGCGTCATCGGGCAGAACGGCGCCAGCCAGCCCACCCACGGTGGCACCTGGAACGCCTGGCTGGGCGGCACCGGTGGCACCCTGACCGAGACGCTCTCCCAGTCGGTGAGCGTGCCGGCGGGCTGCTCGACGTACAACTTCAGCTTCTGGCTGCACATCGACTCGCGGGAGGTCAGCACGACCACCGCGTACGACAAGCTGACCGTGCAGGTGCTCAACTCCTCCGGCACCGTGCTGGCGACCCTGGCGACCTACTCGAACCTGAACAAGGCCACCGGGTACACCCAGCGCTCGTTCTCGCTGGCCGCGTACGCCGGCCAGAGCGTGACCCTGAAGTTCACCGGCACCGAGGACGCCTCGCTGCGGACGTCCTTCGTGGTCGACGACACCGCGCTCGACGTCTCCTGACCTGACCCCTGCGTCGGTGGGCCCGGCGGCCACCCCTCCTGGGTGGTCGCCGGGCCCGCGCCGTTATGGTCGCCGCACCGGTGACGCGACGAGAGGGGTGCGACGGTGTCGGATGCGGAGTTGGCCGTCGGGGTGACCGGCGCGGTGGCGACGGTGACCATCCGTAACCCCGGCCGGCGCAACGCGATGACCCCGGAGATGTGGCGACGGCTGCCCGTGCTGCTGGACGGGCTGGAGGCCGACCCGGCCGTACGCGCCCTGGTGCTCACCGGCGCCGACGGGGCGTTCTGCGCCGGTGCCGACCTCGGTGACCTCGACGAACTGCTGGACGCCAACGGGGACGTGGGCGACGCGGTCGCCGCCGAGGAACGGTTGGCCGCGTTCGCCAAGCCCACCGTCGCGGCGGTGCAGGGCCCCTGCGTGGGCGGTGGTTGCCTGCTCGCGGTCGCCTGCGACCTGCGGATCGCCGCCCCGGACGCCCGGTTCGGGGTGCCGCCGGCCCGGCTCGGGCTGGTCTACCCGGCCCCCACCACCCGGCGGCTGACCCGGCTCGTCGGCCCGTCCACGGCCAAGTTCCTGATCTTCACCGCCGAGCTGATCGACGCCGAACGGGCGCTGCGGGTCGGCCTGGCCGACGAGGTGGTCGACGACCTGCCCGGCCGGGTGACCGCGATCACCGCCGCCATCGCGGCCCGCTCCCAGCTCAGCATCGCCGCCGCCAAGGAGATCATCGACGACCGGGCCAGCCCGGCCCGGATCGCCTGGTGGCACCGGAAGGCACGGGACAGCGGCGAGGCCCGCGAAGGCGTCGCCGCCCACCACGAACGCCGTCCGCCCGACTTTCCCTGGTCACCGTCCGCCGGTCACTGATCCGGTCCGCCCGGCTGCCACCGTCGGGGTCGGCGCACGATCGTGGATGTAGTGGCAACGGAGCTGACGGATGCCACTACATCCGCGAAAGTGAGCCGATCGCGGTGGCGCGGGGTCTGCGTTCCCGGTGGGGTGGTGAGGGCCGGCGGGCGTCGCACCGGGCGTTCCCCGACGCGACCCCCTGTGCCCGCCGGCCGGTCCGGTCACCGCCCGGCGAGGCTCGCCCAACTCGGCGTCGCCGGTTCCCGCCGCAGCGGCATGCCGGCCTCGGCCGGGGTCCGGTCACCCTTGTGCTGGTTGCACGGGTAACAGGCGGCGGTGGTGTTCCGCCAGGTGTTGCCGCCGCCGCGTGAGCGGGGCAGCACGTGGTCGACGGTGCTGGCCGGCCCGCCGCAGTACGCGCACCGCCCACCGTCGCGGCGCAGCACCCCCGCCCGGGACCAGGCCGGGCCGGCGCTGAACCGCCAGCGGGTGACGACGTACCGGATGAGGCGGACCACCCGGGGGACGGGGAAGACCCCGATCACCCGGTCCGGCTCGGCCTCGTGGATCTCGGCGACCCGACGGCACAGCATCCGGATCGCGTGTTGGACGGTGACCCGGTGCAGCGGGCCGAGGTCGGCGTTGATGACGAGGACGGCGTCCACCGGGCTCTCCCTTCGCGGTCGGTGGGTCGATCGGGTCGGCGGGCGGGGTCAGTGGTCCGCAGTGGCGGCGACCCGGACCGGGCCGCCGCCGACGGTCGGCCCGGACGACGAAGGCCGCCCGGTCCTCGGGTGGGACGGGGCGGCCGGCGCGTACGGACACGCGTCAGTCGGGATTCCCGTCCCGGGGATCTTCGGCTCGGCAACCGCCGACGGGTAGCGTCGACCACGCGCTGGTGAGCTGCGGCGACGTCATGCTGTGCTCCCGGTTCGACTGGTTGACCGTGCGTGGATCACGCTATGCGCGGCGGTGCGAGCGGGCAACGCATTTCGATGCCACCTGCCGGCCCTGCCCTTCCCCTTGCGAGCTGCCGGGCCGGCAGACCCGGTTACGGGCGGACCGACCAGACGGTCACGTCGACCGAGGCCGGCGTCGCCTGGTAGCGGTTGTGGTCGATCCGGACGTAGTTGACCACCGTCGGGTCGCCCGGATCGGGCTGGCAGTAGGTGACCGGGGTGGGTTCGAGCTGTTCGAGGTCGATGCTCGGATACCGCTGCGCCTTCGGGTTCCGGCAGCCCTCGTAGCTGAGGTCGGTCGGGTCGTCGGTCCAGTCGTAGAGGGCGAGCTGGTGGTGCTGCGCCTGGAAGATCAGGGTGCCCGCCCCGGTGCCCCTCGCCACCCGGGGCCTCGGCAGGAAGTAGACCGAGTCGTCGGCGTGCAGGGTCCAGCGCGGTGCACCCGCCGGCGGCACCCAGTCCGGCCCCGCCGGCCCCCGGGTCGGCGTCGGTCCGGCGGTGGGGGTCGGCGGGCCGGTCGTCGGCCCGTCCGGACCCGGGGCCGGGGTCGCCGGGGTGGTGGGTGTCGCTCCGGACGGATCCACGGTGGGTGTCGGCCCGACCGGGGTCGCCGTGACGCCGGGGTCGGCCGACGCGGCGTCGACGGAGGTCGTGGGGGAGGCGCCCCGCGCGTCCGGCGTCCGGCCCGTCGGCCAGGAGAGCACGGTCACCGTACCGACGATCACCAGCAGCAGCGCGGCGATCCCGGCCGGCAGCCGCCAGCGTCGCCAGCGGCGGCGCAGCCCCGGGCCCGACCCGGTGCCGGCGGCTCCGCCCGGTGCGTCGGGTGCGGCCGGGGTCGCCCCCGACGGCAGGGCGGCGGCGTCCGCCGCCGCCCGGGACAGCCGAGGGTCGATCGCGCTGAACAGGGACAACAGCCCGAGCGCGCTCGCGGCGAAGACGCCGGCCAGGCCCACCAGGGCATTGGCCTTGTCGACCCCGATCCGCCAGGCCAGCACCGCCACCCCGATGGCGGCCACGGCGAGCAACGTGTAGGCCTTTCGCGGTCCCGTCATGCGAATCATGGTGGCCGGGGGCGGCGGGGCACGGTGTCGGGTAGGCGACGCAGCGTGGTCACCGCTCGACATCGGGACCTTCGGCTGACCGGACACGCCCGGGACGGCGCGACGACGGGACCTTTGGCCACCGAGGGACGGGTCCTTGCGCCCCACCGCCGAGACGGCTGTCGATGAATGCTGAAGGTGTCCGAGAAGCCGCCAACCGCCGAGGTGAAAGCATGTCGACCGAACTCGCCACCACGATCGACGCCCTGGTCGCCGACGGCCTCAAGGCCCTGGCCGACTACGACCGGTACGACCAGGAGCAGATCGACCACATCGTCCGCAAGGCGTCGGTGGCCGCGCTGGACCGGCACGCCGCCCTCGCCCAGCTCGCCGTAGCCGAGACCGGTCGGGGGGTGTTCGAGGACAAGGCGGTGAAGAACATCTTCGCCTGCGAGCACGTCACGCACAGCATGGCGAAGACCCGCACCGTCGGGGTGATCGCCCGGGACGAGATCAGCGGCATCGTCGAGATCGCCGACCCGGTGGGCGTGGTCGCCGGGATCACCCCGGTCACCAACCCCACCTCGACCACCATCTTCAAGGCGCTGCTGGCGCTCAAGACCCGCAACCCGATCATCTTCGCCTTCCACCCGGCGGCGCAGCGGTGCAGCGTCGAGGCCGCCCGCACGGTACGCGACGCGGCCGTCGCCGCCGGGGCCCCGGAGCACTGCATACAGTGGATCGAGGAGCCGTCGGTCGAGGCGACCACCGCGCTGATGCACCACCCCGGGGTCGCCACCATCCTCGCCACCGGCGGCAACGCCATGGTGCGGGCCGCGTACTCGGCGGGGAAGCCGGCGCTCGGCGTGGGCGCGGGGAACGTACCGGCCTGGATCGAGGCGACCGCCAAGCTCAAGCGCGCGGTCAACGACGTCGTGCTGTCCAAGTCGTTCGACAACGGCATGATCTGCGCCTCCGAGCAGGCCGTCATCCTCGACGCGGCGATCCACGACGCCGCCATCGCGGAGTTCCGCACCCTGCACGCCCACCTGGCGACCCCGGCGGAGAAGGAGAAGCTGGAGGCGCTGCTCTTCCCCGCCGGAAAGCTCCACCCCGCCGTGGTCGGCCGCACCGCCGCCGGGATCGCCGACGCCGCCGGCATCACCGTCGCCCCCGACACCTCGATCATCCTGGTCGCGGTCGACCGGGTCGGCCCCGACGAGCCGCTGACCCGGGAGAAGCTCTGCCCGGTGCTCGCCGTGCTGCGCGCCGACAGCCGCGAACAGGGCCTGCGGTACGCCGAGCAGATGGTCGAGTTCCACGGCCTCGGGCACAGCGCGGTCATCCACACCGCCGACGAGGAGCTGGTGGAGGAGTTCGGCCGCCGGGTCAAGGCGGTCCGGATCATCTGGAACTCGCCCGCCTCGCAGGGCGGCATCGGCGACATGTACAACGCGTTCCTGCCGTCGCTGACGCTGGGCTGCGGCAGCTACGGGCGTACCTCGGTGTCCGACAACGTGTCGGCGGTGAACCTGCTCAACATCAAGCGGATCGGCCGGCGGAACAACAACATGCAGTGGTTCAAGGTCCCGTCGAAGATCTTCTTCGAGGCGAACGCGATCCGCTACCTCGCCGAGATGCCCGACGTGCACCGGGTCACCGTGGTCACCGACGCCACCATGACCCGGCTCGGCTTCGTCGACCGGATCAACCGGGTGCTGCAACGCCGCCCCGAGCGGATCGCCCTGCAGATCATCGACGACGTGGAACCCGAGCCGAGCGTCGACACCGTCGACCGGGGGGCCGCGCTGATGCGGGCCTTCCGCCCGGACACCATCGTCGCCCTCGGTGGCGGCTCGGCGATGGACGCGGCCAAGGTGATGTGGCTGCGCTACGAGCACCCGGACGTGGTCTTCGACGACATGCGGGAGAAGTTCTTCGACATCCGCAAGCGCGCCTTCACCTTCCCCACCCTCGGCGCGCTGGCCCGGCTGGTCTGCGTGCCGACCACGTCGGGCACGGGCGCGGAGGTGACCCCGTTCGCGGTGATCACCGACCACCGCACCGGCAAGAAGTACCCGCTGGCCGACTACGCGCTCACCCCGACCGTGGCGATCGTCGACCCGGTGCTGACCGCCAGCATGCCGGCGACCATCGCCGCCGACAGCGGCTTCGACGCCCTCACCCACGCCATCGAGGCGTACGTGTCGGTGTACGCGAACGACTTCACCGACGGGCTCGCCCTGCACGCCATCCGGCTGATCTTCGGCAATCTGGAACGGGCGGTGGTCGACGCCGACCCCGAGGCGCGGGAACGGATGCACAACGCGGGCACCATCGCCGGGATGGCGTTCGGCAGCGCCTTCCTCGGCATCGTGCACGCCATGTCGCACACCCTCGGCGCGACGTTCCACATCGCCCACGGCCGGACCAACGCGGTGCTGCTGCCGCACGTGATCCGCTACAACGGCACCGTCCCGGCGAAGCTGTCGGGCTGGCCGCGCTACGAGAGCTACCGGGCACCGGAACGGTTCGCCGAGATCGCCGCCCAGCTCGGCCTGCCGGCGGGCACCCCGGCGCAGGGGGTGGCGTCGCTGGCCGAGGCGGTGGAACGGCTGCGCGACGCGGTCGGCATCGAACCGTCGTTCGCCGCGATCGGCGTCGACCGGGCGGCGTTCGAGGCGGCGCTGCCGCAGCAGGCCCTCAACGCCTACGAGGACCAGTGCGCCCCGGCGAACCCCCGGATGCCGATGCTCGACGACATGCAGCAGCTCATGCGGGACGCCTACCAGGGCACGTCGCGCTGACCGGCCGGTCCGCCCGGCCCGACGGGTCGGGCGGGCATCCGGGGCGGTTCACTTCCCGGCGAGCAGTCCCCGGGGGCGGATCGAGCGGACCGGTTCGGTGGCCGCCCCCGCGGCGCGCAGGATGTGGTTGGCGGCGATGATCCCGGTCGCCGCCGACCGTTCCATCAACGCGCTGGGGAAGTCGGTGCCGACGCCGTCCCCGGCCAGGTAGAGGCCCTCGGCGTCGGTGCGTACCCCCGGCCGGCCGGCGTGGCTGCCCGGGGTGAACGCCGGGGCCTGCGCCTCGACCCGGGCGCGCAGCTCCCGCACCCCCAGCCCGGCGACCTCCGGCCAGAGCGCGACCAGTTCGGCGCGCATCCGTTCGGCCAGCTCCTCGGCGGGCACCCCCTCGTCGCAGGCGTACGCGTGCAGCTCCACCACCGCGCCGCCGGTGCGTTGCGCCCACCGGCGGGACTCGTTCTCCAACCGGTGGTAGAGGGTCACCGAGTCCAGAGTGGGCTGGCGGGACACCCCGCTGAACACCGCCCGGTCGGCCCGGACGTCCCCGTCGAGCCAGTACCGCGCCACCGCGTACGGCGGGCCGGGCCGACCGAACGCGGGCATCCGCGCCACCAGTTCGGGCGCCACCGCGACCAGGCCGGGGGAGGCGTCGACCAGGGCCGCCAGCGCGGGCGGGTCGACGGCCAGCACCACCTGCCCGGCGGGGTGGACCGTGCCGTCGGCGGTGGTCACCCGCCACCCGTCCGGCTCCCGGTCCAGCCGGGTGACGGCGGCCCCGGTGCGCACCCGGCCGCCGTGCTTCTCCACGTACCGGGTCAGTGGCTGCCAGATCGCCGTGGCGTAGTCCTCGTCGGGGCAGTCGAACGCCAACCCCTCCGGGTTGCCCAGCAGATAGAAGTGGAACTGGGCGATCATCTCGGCGGCCGACATCTCGGTCTCGTGGTTGAAGAACGAGTGCGAGAAGACCTCGAACAGCATCGCCCGCGCCCGGTCGGGCAGCTTCAGCGAGGCGAGCAGCGCGTCGGCGGTGGTGTCGTCGAACTCGGCGTAGGTGCGCACCGGGTCGTAGCTGAGCAGCGGCAGCGCGGCGTCCCGGTCCATCGTGCGCAGGTCGGCCAGGCGCAGGCTGGGGCTGCGCAGCAGTAACGCCAGCAGGTTGGCCGGCGGGGCCGGGGGCAGCCGGCCGAACTCCTCGGTGGGCCACTGCGCGGACAGGATCGGGTAGCCGGGGATGGGCTTGAGGAAACCGAGCGTCGGATCGACCCGCCGCAGGATCGACCGCCAGTTGTAGTACTGCCGGAAGAACGCGTGGAAGCCGTGCTCGTTGAGCTGGCTGCCGTCGGCGAGCGCCTCCGGCCACGCGCCGAGCCGCCCGCCCAGCGTCGGCGCGGCCTCCAGCACGGTGACGTCCACCCCGCGTTCGGCGAGCACCACCGCCGCCGACATGCCGGCGATCCCGCCACCCACCACCACGGCCGTGGTCGGTCGGGCCACCCGGGGGGCGCCACCCCCGCCCGGGTCCACCACGTGCTCGCGTACGCCGATGAGCCGACCCAGCTTCTGCGACAGCGCCATGTGCACCTTCCGACCCGAGGGACCCCCAGTCTGCCCGACCAGGGGCGATCCGGCCCGGTCAGACCGGTGCGGTGCCGCCACCGGAGTCGTCGGCGGGGTTCGGCAGCCCGGCGGCGAGCGGGGGACGGTCGGACGGCGGCCAGACGTACTCCAGATCGGACGGCACGTCGCCGAACTGCGGGCGGTAGTGCTCCGGGTCCTTGCGCAGCAGCGCCGAGCGGTGGCTGCGGTGCAGGTCCTCGCGGCCCAGCCAGGGTGGCAGCTCACCGGCGGCGGCCAGCTCGGCCTGGCTGCGGACCCGGCGGTGGCCCCGGGCGGCGGTCAGGTCGGTGACCAGGGTCGACGCGCAGGTGTCCGCCCGGCCCATCGCCGACCAGACCGCGCACACGTCCAGCCCGTACCGGGTCAACGCCTCCTCGTAACCGGCCCACATCTTCACCGCCGGGTGGTTGCGCCAGCCGTACCCCGGCCGGGTCAGCCCGCGCAGCACCTGGAGCGCCTCCACCCGCTGCTTGCCCAGCCGCCGCTGGTCGAGGGTCCGCGCGCTGGCCAGAAAGTCCGGGTACGGCAGGAACGTCTGCACGCCCGCTGCTCTACCCGCCGCCACGCCCACCATGCCTGCCGACCAACCGGCACTGTCCGGTGCGCTCACCAGGGCTGCGTCCCCGGCGACCGGCTGGCTACCATCCGGGCATGGCCGAACCCCTGCGGGACCGGGCCCGGCGCGCGACCGGCTGGCGGTTACGGATGAACGGCGACACCCGTCCGCACTACGTGGTCTGCGGCAACGACCCGCTGGCGTACTGGGTGGTGCGGGCGCTGCTCGGCACCGACCTGGCCCACGGCCGGGTCCGGATCACCCTGGTGGTGCCGGAACGCCGCCGCTCCGAGGGCCCCGACGGGCGGGACGTCGACGGGGTCCAGGTGGTCCGGGCCGACCGGCTCGACGAGGCCACCTTCCACCGGGCCGGCCTGGCCGGGGCGGACGGGCTGGCCCTGCTGCACCAGGACGACGTGGGCAACATGCACGCCGCGCTCTGCGCGCAGGAGGTCGAGCCCCGGCTGCGCCTGGTGGTCCGGATGTTCAACACCAGCCTCGCCAACGGCCTGCGGCAGCTCTTCCCCGACTCGGCGGTCCTCTCCGACGCCTCGATGGCCGCCCCGGCGTTCGTCGCCGCCGCCCTCGGCGAGGTGGCCCCGACCCACTTCCGGCACGGCGGTCGCACCCTCTACGTGGCCCGCCGCGCCGACGTCCGCCCCGCCGACGTGGTCTGCGGGCTGGCCGTCACCACCGATCCGGAGCTGGTCCGGGTGCTGCCCGCCGACGAGCAGGCGGCCGACGTGGTGCTCGCCGAGGCGACCGGGCAGCCCGCCGGCACCGAGCTGGCGGCCCGCCGGCTGGTCCGGGCCCGACGTCGCCGGCGACCCCTGGCGGTGCTGCTGCGGGCGGTCCGCAGCTTCGCCACCCGCAAGATCGGCATCGCGGTGCTGACCCTGCTCGGGGTGATCGCCCTGCTCGGCTGGCTCAACGCCCGTGCGGTCGCGGTGAGCTGGACGGAGGCGCTCTACCTGACCCTGGTCACCACGCTCAGCGGCCAGGACCCGGACGTCACCAAACCGGCCGCCGCCCAGGTCATGCAGGTGGTGCTCAACCTGGCCGGGCTGGCGCTGATCCCGCTGATCACCGCCGTGGTGGTCGACGGCATCGTCAACGCCCGGCTGGCTCTGCACGCCGGGCGCATCCAGCCGGAACGCACCGGGCACGTGGTGGTCGTCGGGCTGGGCAACATCGGCACCCGGGTGATGGCGCAACTGCACGACTTCGGCGTCGAGGTGGTGGCGATCGACCGCAGCGCGGAGGCGCGGGGTGCGGCGTTGGCCCGGCGGCTGGGCGTACCGCTGATCGTCGGGGACGCGGCCCGGGAGGAGACGCTGCGTTCGGCCTCGGTGGAGCACTGCCAGGCGCTGGTGGTGGTCTCCACCGACGACGGGGTCAACCTGCGGGCCGCACTGAACGGCCGGGCGCTCAACCCGGAGCTGCGGGTGGTGCTGCGGCTCTTCGACGGCGACTTCGCCGAACGCATCCAGCGGGCGTTCGGCATCGGCATCTCGCGCAGCGTGTCCTACCTGGCCGCGCCGTCGTTCGCCGCCGCCCTGCTGGACCGGGCGGTCATCGCCACCATCCCGGTCGACCGGCACGCCCTGCTGGTGGTGGAGGTGCCGGTGGCGGCCGGTGCGGCCCTGGACGGTCGGCCGCTCGGCGCGGTGGCCCGCCCCGGCGAGGTGCGCCTGCTGGCCCACTCCCGGCCCGGCCACAAGACCGACTGGCGGGCCGATCCCCGGATGGTGATCTCGGCGGGGGACCGGCTGACCGTGGTGGCCCGGCGGGCCGGGTTGGGCGCCCTGCTCCGCGAGACCACCCCGCCCCCGCCACCGGCCCCGCCGCCGCCCGCCGGGGTGCCGGCCTCACGTGATCCGCAGGAGTGACTAGCGGGGTCGGACGGCGTACCAGAGCGCGCCGAGGGCGAGCACCCCGAAACCGGCGAGGACGCTGGCGGTCGGCAGGCTGACCGCGAGCAGCACGCAGCCGACCAGCCCCAGCGCGGCGAGCGCCCGGACGGGCAGCCGTCGGGCCGGGTCCGGGCCCAGGGTCCACGCGGCGGCGTTGGTGATCGCGTAGTAGACCAGCACCGTGCAGCTGGAGAAGCCGATCGCGCCCCGGACGTCGCCGAGCGCCACCACCGCGACCACCACGGCGGCCACGGTCAGCTCCGCGCGGTGCGGGACGGAGTGCACCGGGTGCACGGCGGCCAGCGTCCCCGGCACGTCGGAACGGCGGGCCATCGCCAGCAGGGTCCGGCCCACCCCGGCGAGCAGGGAGAGCAGCACCCCGGTCACCGCCACCGTCGCCCCGGCCCGGACCACCCAGGCCAGGCCGGGCAGCCCCGCGACGGTCACCACGTCGGCCAGGGGCGCGGCGGAGGCGGCCAGCCGGTCGGGGCCGCGCACGCCGACGGCGCCCA
>NZ_JBMDWU010000242.1:0-1920 GCF_048594385.1 Micromonospora sp.
CCAGGCCGCGCCACAGCGGCGGCACCCCGTCGGCCCGGGACCGGATCGCGGCCAGGTCCAGCCGGACCGGCAGGGCCACCGCCGGCACCGGCCCGAGGGTCGCGTCGAACAGCGCCAACGCGTCGGGCGTGGACAGCGCGCCCACCCCGGAACGGGCCATCCGGCGCAGGTCCGCCGCACCGAGGTGACCGGTCATCCCGCTGCCCGTCTCGGCCCACAGGCCCCATGCCAGCGCGGTGCCGGCGAGACCGTGCGCCCGCCGGTGCTGGGCGAGGGCGTCCAGGTAGGCGTTCGCCGCGGTGTAGCTGGCCTGGCCGGCACCACCCAGGGTGGCCGCCGCCGAGGAGAACAGCACGAACCAGCGCAGTGGCCGGTGCAGGGTGAGTTCGTGCAGGTGACGGGCGGCCTCCGCCTTGGGGCCGAGCACCGCCGCCGCCCGCTGCGGGGTCAACGTCGGCAGCAACCCGTCGTCGACCACCCCGGCCGCGTGGACCACCCCGGTCAGCGGGTGCTCGGCGGGCACCCCGTCGAGCAGGGCCGCCACCGCCGCCCGGTCGGCCAGGTCGCAGGAGGCCACCGTCACCTCCGCGCCGGCCGCCGTCAGGCGGGCGGTCAGCTCGTCCACCCCCGGGGCCGCCGGGCCGCGTCGGCTGGCCAGCAGCAGCCGCCGTACGCCGTGCCGGGTCACCAGGTGCTCGGCGAGCAGCCGGCCCAGGCCGCCGGTGCCGCCGGTGACCAGTACCGTGCCCGTCGGGTCGATGCCGGCGGGCAGCTCACCGTCGGGCACCGGCAGTGCCGCCAGCCGGGGCGCGAGCAGGCCACCGCGACGGACCGCCAGTTGCGGTTCGCCGTCGACGGCCAGCGCCGCCCGCACCCCCGCCGGGTCCGGCCCGTCGACGTCGATCAGGACCAGCCGGCCCGGGTTCTCCTCCTGCGCGGCCCGGACCAGCCCCCAGACGGTGGCGTCCACCGGCCGGGGCACGTCCTCGCCGTCGGCGGTGGCGACCGCCCGGGTCGTCACCAGCGCCAGCCGGGCACCGGCGAACCGGTCGTCGGCGAGCCACTCCTGCACCAGGGACAGCGCCCCGGTGGCCACCGCCGAGGGCGAATCCGACGGGGAACGCCAGGCCACCACGACGGTGTCCGGCGTGCCGTCCCGCGCCGCGAGCGCGGCGAGGTCGGCGTGCCGGGGCACCCCGAGGCCGAGGTCGTCGTCGCCGAGGACCACGGTCGTGCCGTCGCCGGTGCCCTGCGGCGTCTCCACCGCGGTCCAGGTGACCTGGTACAGCGACGAGCGGTGCCCGGCCCGTGCCCCGCCCAGCTGGTCGGCGGCGAGCGGTCGGACCACCAGCGAGGCCACCGAGGCGACCGGTGCGCCGGTGGTGTCGGCCAGGTCGAACGCCACCTCCTGCGGGCCGGTCGGGCGCAGCCGCACCCGCAGCGCCGTCGCGCCGGTGGCGTGCAGGGTGACCCCACGCCAGGCGAACGGCAGCCGGAGCTGGTCGTCGTCCGGCTCGTCCCCGGTCAGGTCGAGGGTGTGCAGCACCGCGTCGAACAGCGCCGGGTGCAGGCCGAACCGGCCGGCCGTGGACGTCGCCTCGTCGGGGAGCGCCACCTCGGCGTACACCTCGTCGCCGTTGCGCCAGGCTGCCCGCAGGCCCTGGAACAGCGGGCCGTAGTGGTAGCCGGCGTCGGCCAGCCGGTCGTAGCGGCCGGCCAGGTCGACCGGGGTGGACCCGACGGGCGGCCAGGCGTCGCCGGCCGGACCGGCCGGCGCGGCCGACGCCGCCGGGGCCAGCACGCCGGTGGCGTGCCGGGTCCATCCGTCGACGCCGTCCTCCGGCCGGGAGTGCACGGTGACCGGGCAGCGTCCCGTCCCGTCGGACGCCCCCACCACCACCTGCAGGTCGACGCCGCCCC
>NZ_JBMDWU010000243.1:0-5408 GCF_048594385.1 Micromonospora sp.
GGTTCTGCAAACAATTTATGGGGGGGGGGGGCGGGGGGGGCCCCCGCCCGCCGCCCCCGACGCATCGCAAGCCCGCCTCAGGCTTCGACGATCAGGACGCTGACCATGGACGACACCATCCTCGAGATGCGACGCATCACGAAGACCTTCCCCGGGGTGACCGCACTGGCCGACGTCTCCCTCGCGGTACGCCGGGGGGAGATCCACGCCATCTGCGGCGAGAACGGCGCCGGCAAGTCCACCCTGATGAAGGTGCTCTCCGGAGTGCACCCGACCGGGTCGTACGACGGCGAGATCGTGCTGGACGGCAAGCCGGTGCACTTCCGGGGCCTCCGCGACAGCGAGTCCCAGGGCAGCGTCATCATCCACCAGGAACTCGCCCTGGTGCCGCACCTGTCGATCGCCGAGAACATCTTCCTCGGCAACGAGCGGCGTGGTCCGGGTGGCCTCATCGACTGGAACCGGGCCAACGCCGAGGCCGCCGAGCTGCTGGCCTCGGTGGGCCTGCACGAGAATCCGGTCACCCCGGTGATCCAGCTCGGCGTCGGCAAGCAGCAGCTCGTCGAGATCGCCAAGGCGCTGTCCAAGAAGGTCCGGCTGCTCATCCTGGACGAGCCGACCGCCGCGCTCAACGACATCGACTCGGCCCACCTGCTCGACCTGCTGCGCCGGCTGCGCGACCAGGGCATCACCTGCATCCTGATCTCGCACAAGCTCAACGAGGTCACCGCGATCGCCGACGCGACCACGGTCATCCGGGACGGGCGCACCGTGGAGACGCTCTCCCTGGCCTCCGGCGAGGTCACCCAGGAACGGATCATCCGGGGCATGGTCGGCCGGGACCTGGACAGCTTCTATCCCGACCGGGTCTCGTCGCCGGGGGAGGAGGTGCTGCGCATCGAGAACTGGAGCGTGCGGCACCCCACCCAGGACCGGCTCGTCGTCGACGACGCCAGCCTGGACGTCCGCGCCGGTGAGGTGGTCGGCATCGCCGGGCTGATGGGCGCCGGGCGCACCGAGTTGGCGATGAGTGTCTTCGGCCGGTCGTACGGCCGGGACGTGCGGGGCCGGTTGTTCGTGCGGGGCCGGGAGGTCCGGGCGCACAGTGTCGCCGAGGCCATCGAGCACGGCATCGCCTACGTCACCGAGGACCGCAAGCGGTTCGGCCTCAACCTCATCGACGACGTACGGCGCAACGTCTCGGCCGCCGCGCTGGGGCGGCTGGCCCGCTTCGGCTGGGTCAACGGCAACGAGGAGATCAAGGTCGCCGAGCAGAGCCGGCGCGACATGAACATCAAGACGACCAGCGTGATGGCCGTGGTGGGCAAGCTCTCCGGCGGCAACCAGCAGAAGGTCGTGCTGTCGAAGTGGCTGTTCACCAACCCGGACGTGCTGATCCTGGACGAGCCGACCCGGGGCATCGACGTCGGGGCGAAGTTCGAGATCTACACGATCGTCAACCGGCTCGTCGCCGACGGCAAGGCGGTGATCCTGATCTCCTCGGAGCTGCCGGAGCTGCTCGGCATGTGCGACCGCATCTACACCCTCGCCGCCGGTCGGATCACCGGCCAGGTGCCGGTGGCCGAGGCGACCCAGGAGAACCTCATGGATCTGATGACGAAGGACAAGGAGCGCGTGGGATGACCAGCGTCAAGACCTCATCGCCGCCGTCCCCGCCGCCCACCGGGAAGAGTCCGGGCGTCGCCCTGCACGCCGGCACCAGCGACCTGCGCTCGCTGATCATGAACAACCTGCGGCAGAGCGGCATCTACGTCGCGCTGGTCGTCATCGTGGGGCTCTTCGCCGTGCTCACCGACGGGGTGTCGCTGAGCCCCGGCAACATCACCAACATCGTGCTCCAGTACTCCTACATCCTGGTGCTGGCGATCGGCATGGTGATCATCATCATCGGCGGGCACATCGACCTGTCGGTGGGCTCGGTGGTGGCGCTCACCGGGGCGGTCTCCGCCGTGCTGGTCATCCGGGAGGGCTTCCCGTGGTGGGTCGGCATCCTGGCCGCGCTGGCGGTGGGGGTCGCGGTCGGCGCGTGGCACGGCTTCTGGGTGGCGTACGCCGGCATCCCGGCCTTCATCGTGACGCTCGCCGGCATGCTGCTGTTCCGGGGTCTGACCCTGCGGGTGCTGGACAACATCTCGCTCTCCCCGTTCCCCGCCGACTACCAGCAGGTCGCGGCCGGGTTCCTCAACGGCCTGCTCGGTGGGGAGGGCTTCGACGCGTTCACCCTGCTGATCGGTGCGATCGCGGTGGCCGGGTACGCGGTGAGCGGTTTCCGGACCCGGGTGGCCCGGGTGCGCTACCAGCAGCCGGTGGAGTCGTTCCCGCTGTTCGTGGCCCGGGTGGTGCTGGTTGGCGCGGTCATCATGTACTTCGCCTGGCAGTTGGCGCACGCCCGGGGCCTGCCGATCGTCCTGATCATCCTGGCCGCGCTGGTGCTGGTCTACGGCCTGCTCACCCGGCGTACGGTCTTCGGCCGGCAGGTCTACGCGATCGGCGGCAACCTGTCTGCGGCGATGCTGTCCGGCGTGAAGGTGCGGACGGTCAACTTCTGGATGTTCGTCAACATGGGCTTCCTGGCGGCGGTGGCCGGGGTGATCTACTCCTCGCGCTCCAACGGCGCCCAGCCCGCCGCGGGCAACATGTTCGAGCTCGACGCGATCGCCGCCGCGTTCATCGGCGGGGCGGCGGTCACCGGCGGGGTCGGCACCGTGGTCGGCGCGATGGTCGGTGGTCTGATCATGGCGGTGATGAGCAACGGCATGCAGCTCATGGGTGTCGACCAGTCCATCCAGTCGGTGGTCAAGGGCCTGGTGCTGCTCGTCGCCGTGGCCTTCGACGTCTACAACAAGCGCCGCGCCGGCTCCTCCCGCTGACCGGTGACGCGGCACCCGACCGCGTCTACCCCTTCGCCCGGACACCCCGGGCCGCGTCGGACTATGCCGACCCGGCCCGGGGTGTCGGCATCTGCGCCCGTCGATCGTGTCCGCGCCGTTTCAGCTTGACGAGCATCATGTTATCGCTCACAGTCTATGGATAGCTGAAGCCGTTCCCGCAGCGGCTGGTCGGCAGCCCCGACCTGTCGCTGTGCCGCGTCGTGCGCCATCGCGGACGCGCCGCCGAGTGAACGTTGACATCGGCAGGCTTCGAACAATGCGACGACGGTGGCCCCGGGCCGGACCCGGGGCCACCGTCGATCGACCGTTGGTGAGGGAGGGTCATGGTAGCCATGGGAGAGGTGCCGATCGCGGTCCGGCGACGGCGCGGCTGGTGGTCACGGGTCGTCGCCGCGCTGATGACGCTGCTGGTCGGCGGCGGACTCGTCGTGGTCCAGTCGACCGGCGCGGCGGCGGCGACGGTGGACACCACCGCCTGGTACGTGCTGGTCAACCGCAACAGCGGCAAGGCGCTGGACGTGTACAACTTCGCCACCAACGACGGCGCGCGGATCACCCAGTGGACCCGCGGCGACGGCACCAACCAGCAGTGGCAGTTCGTCGACTCCGGCGGCGGCTACTACCGGTTGAAGTCGCGGCTGTCGGGCAAGGTGCTAGACGTCTACAATCTCTCCACCGCCGACGGCGCGGCGATCGTGCAGTGGACCGACGGCAACGGCTCCAACCAGCAGTTCCGGCTCGCCGACTCGGCCGACGGCTACGTCCGGCTGCTCAACCGCAACAGCGGCAAGGCCGTCGAGGTGCAGAACGCCTCCACCGCCGACGGCGGCAACATCGTCCAGTACGCCGACTGGGGCGGCACCAACCAGCAGTGGCAGCTCGTCCGGGTCGACGGCGGCACCACCCCGACCACGCCGCCGCCCACCACGCCACCGGCGAGCGGCTCGTTCACCAACCCGGTGGTGTGGCAGGACTTCGCCGACGTCGACATCATCCGGGTCGGCGACGCGTTCTACCTGTCCGCCTCGACCATGCACTACTCGCCGGGCGCTCCCATCCTGCGCTCGTACGACCTGGTCAACTGGGAGTTCGCCGGGCACTCGGTGCCCAAGCTGGACTTCGGCGCGAAGTACGACATGTCCGGCGGGCGGGCGTACGTCAACGGGATCTGGGCGTCGACCCTGAACTACCGCCCGAGCAACCGCACCTACTACTGGGCCGGCTGCATCGACTTCGCCAAGACCTACATCTACACCGCCGCCGCCGTCGACGGGGCCTGGAACCAGCACGCCACCATCAACAAGTGCTACTACGACGCCGGCATGCTGGTCGACGACAACGACACCATGTACGTCGCGTACGGCAACAGCCAGATCAGCGTGGCGCAGCTCTCGGCGGACGGTAAGAGCGAGGTCCGCAGCCAGCAGGTGTTCTCCACCCCGTCGAGCGTGGGCACCCTGGAGGGGGCCCGGTTCTACAAGCGCAACGGCAGCTACTACATCTGGCTCACCCGGCCGGCCAACGGCCAGTACGTGCTGAAGTCGTCGAGCCCGTTCGGCCCGTACGAGATGCGTCAGGTGCTGCTCAACATGCCCGGCCCGATCTCCGGCGGCGGCGTGCCGCACCAGGGCGGGCTGGTGCAGACCCCGGCCGGCCAGTGGTACTACATGTCCTTCGTGGACGCCTACCCCGGTGGGCGGGTGCCCGCCCTGGCCCCGATCACCTGGACCGCCGACGGCTGGCCGCAGATCCAGACGGTCAACGGCGGCTGGGGCACGTCGTACCCGAACCCGCTGCCGACCCGACCGGTCAAGCCGCTGACCGGCACCGACACCTTCTCCGGCAGCACCCTCGGCCCGCAGTGGGAGTGGAACCACAACCCGGACAACACCAAGTGGTCGGTGAACAACGGCCTGCGCCTGCAGACCGCCACCGTCACCAACGACCTCTACAGCGCCCGGAACACGGTCACCCACCGCATCCAGGGGCCGACCTCCACCGCCACCGTCGAACTCGACTACTCGGCCCTGCGCGACGGCGACCGGACCGGGCTGGCGGTGCTGCGCAACTCGTCGGCCTGGATCGGCGTCCGCCGGGACAACGGCGCCACCCGGGTGTCGATGACCAACAACCTCACCATGGACGGCAGTTGGCGGACCACCAACACCGGTACGGAGATCGCGTCCGCTCCGGTCAGCGGGGGACGGATCTGGCTACGGGCCACCGCCGACATCCGCCCCGGCTCCGGCCGGCAGGCCCGGTTCTCGTACAGCACCGACGGGGTCAACTTCACCGCGCTGGGCAACGCGCTGACCCTCGACAGCAACTGGCAGTTCTTCATGGGCTACCGGTTCGCCCTGTTCAACCACGCCACCCAGGCCCTCGGCGGCACCAGCACGATCCGTCAGTTCCAGCTCAGCACCCCCTGACCCGACCCGGGTCACGGCAGCGGAGCAACCGGGCCGCCCGTACCGTCGGCACCGCTGTGCGGGCCGG
>NZ_JBMDWU010000244.1:0-6144 GCF_048594385.1 Micromonospora sp.
GGGCCCCCCCCCCCGGGGCGGGCCCGGCCCCCCCCCCCGCCGGCCGCCGCCCCGCCGGGCCCCCCCCCGCCGGGGGGGCCCGGGCGCCGTTCGGCGTCCCCTCCCCCGGTGCGGTCACCCGGGACCCGGACGTGTTCATCGCCGAGATCGACGTCGCCTTCGACGGGACGGACGGGCAGCGGACGACGATGTCGCTCGTGCAGATCTTCCGACTCCGCACCGGGCAGATCGCCATGCTCCGTGACTACTTCACCGAACCACCGTCCGACGCCGGTCGGTAGCTCACCCGGGCACCCCGGGCGTCGCTTCCGGGCGTCGACGCCGGTGAGGGCGGCGTCGACCGCGGGTGCCGACGACCTGACCGACCCTGCCGGGAGCAGCTCAGGCCGCAGGCGCGAGGACGACGGTCTTGCCGGACAACTCACCCGCGCCGGCCTGGGCGTGCAGCGCGGGCAGGTCGGCCAGCGCCACCCGTCGGGTGACCTCGACCCGCAACTCGCCGGTGCCGACCCGCGCCGCCAGGTCGGCGAGCTGGTCGGCGTCACTGCGGACGAACAGGTCGATGCCGCGTACGCCGCGCTCCTCGTCGGAGGGGGCCGGCATCCAGACGGTGGTGTTGACCAGGGCCCCGCCGTCACGGATCAGCGGGACCAGCGCGGCGAGCCGCTCCGGGGCGACCGGGGCGAGGTTGAGCACCAGGTCGACCGGCTCGGTCACCGCGGCCACCACGTCGGTGCCGGTGTGGTCGATCACCTCGTCGGCCCCGGCGGCCCGGACCCGGTCGGCGCTGCGGGGGCTGGCCGTGGCGATCACCCGGGCTCCGGCCTCCTTCGCCAACTGCACCGCGTAGCCGCCGACCGCACCCCCGGCCCCGTTGACCAGCACCCGCTGGCCGGCGGTCAGCCTGCCGTGGTCGAACAGTGCCTGCCACGCCGTCAGGCCCACCAGCGGAAGCGCCGCCGCGTCGGCCAGCGGAATGTTCCTGGGCGCCCCCGTCAGGATCTCCGCCGGGGCGATCACGTACTCCGCCGCCGCACCGGTACCCGTCATCGGCAGGAAGCCGATGACCCGGTCGCCGACCGCGACGTCGGCCACACCGTCGCCGACCGCGTCGACCGTGCCGGCGACGTCGAGACCGGGGGTGTGGGGCAGCTCGACCGGGATCGGGCCCTGCATGTAGCCCGCCCGGATGTTGCCGTCGACCCCGTTGAACGACGTCGCGGCGACGCGGACACGGACCTGGCCGACGCCGGGGGTCGGCTGCTCCACGTCCTCGTAACGCAGCACCTCGGGACCACCGAACTCGTGGAAACGCACTGCCTTCATTGCTGGACCTACCTTCGGGTGGACGCCGCCGACGCGTTTCGGACGTTCGGCGGAACACGGGTGCGGCATCGCTTGACGTCGCCAGGGCATCCGGTCCGCTGTCACCAGGGTCGCCCGGAGGCAGCCGGCCGGATCTGCGGTCGCTGGATGCGTCACCCAATCTGGCAGGAACCGGTGCGGTCAGCCTGGGCCAGGTTGGCCCACCCTGACGATGCCCGGCCCACCGGCGTCGTCGACGATCTCGGCGAGGCGCGCCGCATCGACCGAACGCGGTGCCGCGGTGAGCATCAGGGCCGACAGATCGTCGCCCGGGATGGTGAGCAGGCTCCCGACGAGCGTGACGACGCCACCGTCCGGATGAACGAACGCGGCGCTGCTCTCGTAGGCGACCACCGGTCGCGGCGTGCGCCACAGGGTGTCGAACAGGCCGCTGCGGCTACGCATCTCGTCCACCAACGCGGCGAGAGAGGCGTCGGCCGGGTAGCGCAACACCGCGCTACGCAGGCGGGCGACGAGGACCGCCTCGTGATCGGTCGCCTCGGCCGCCGACTGCCGGAAACCCCGGAACGGGTCGCAGAACGTACGCCAGGCGACGTTCCACTCCCACGGGTCCCCGGTGAGGTCCCAGTGCCCCAGGGCCAGGAACGCGTTGTTCACGGCGACCAGGTTCATCGCCGCGTCGGAGACGAACATCGGGGTGTCGGTGAACCGTTCCAGCAGCCGCATCGCGCCCGGACCGATCTCGTTCGGCACCCGCCCGTCCGCGGCGGCGTACCCGGCCAGCGCGCAGAGCCGCTCGTACTCTGCCCGTCCGACGCGCAGGGCACGGGCGATGGCCTGTACCACCCCGGCCGACGGGTGGCTGCGCCCCTGCTCCAGCCGGCGTACGTAGTCCGCCGACATGCCCGCCAGGTCGCCGAGTTCCTCCCGCCGCAACCCCCGCACCCGCCGCCGACCGACCGGCAGCCCGACCGTTGTCGGCGTCGTGCTCTCCCGCAACTGGCGCACCGCGACGCCGAACTCGTGACGATCCACGGCCCCAGTGTGCCCCTCCGGTCGGACCGCAGGTCGCGGGTGGTCCCGGGGGTTATCCCCGGGACGGGTGCGGGTGGAAGCCGCCTTCTAGCGGCCCCGTCGCGCTCCTAGCGTGGGAACGACCGAGGGCGGCCGCAGGCGCAGCCCCGGTTTCCCGAGGAGCCCGCTCATGGCACGAGGAATCCGCACAGCCCTGTTCGCCGCGTTGGTCGCCGGCTGTCTGACCCTGGCGAACGCGGCACCCACCTTCGCCTTCGGCACCGTCGCGCCGTCGACCCCGAAGGGAGGCGACGGGCCGGCCCGGCTGAGACTGCCGACGCCGACCGGGCCCTATCCGGTGGGTACGGTCGACCTGCACCTGGTCGACCGCTCCCGCACCGACCCGTGGGCGACCACCCCGGCCTCCCGCGAGCTGATGGTCAGCCTCTGGTACCCGGCCACCGACGTGGCCCGCTTCCCCCGGACGCCCCACATGCTGCCCGGCGCGGCGGCCCACTTCGGCAGCGCCGACGGGGTCGGGGTCAGCCTGTACGACATACCGGCCGGCGCGGTGGACTTCGCCGCCACCCGGACCAGCGGTCACCGGGGTGCGCCGATGGCGCGGCACGGGCGACCGTTCCCGGTGGTGTTGTACTCCCCCGGGGCCGGCGACCCACGGACCTGGAACACCACCCTGGTGCAGGACCTGGCCAGCCGGGGGTACGTGGTGGTGACCATCGACCACACCTACGAGACGTCCGAGGTGGAGTTCCCCGACGGCCGGGTCCTCACCACCGTGTTGCCGCAGCTCTTCGAGCAGGCGCAGCAGCCCGACGACTTCCAGCGACTCGCGGCCCGCGTGTTCGACACCCGGGTCGCGGACACCCGCTTCGTACTCGACCAGCTGGCGGCCCTGCACCGGGGCGTGAACCCCGACGCGGAGGGCCGGCCGTTGCCCCGGGGCGTGGCGGGCGGCCTGGACCTGCGCCGGACCGGCATGTTCGGCGTCTCGGCGGGCGGGATCACCGCTCTGCAGGTGATGAGCGGGGACCCCCGGATCAGGGCCGCGATCGACATGGACGGCAGCATCGAGTCACCCATCGTCCCGGACGCCCTCCGGTTGTGGCCGGTGACCCGCACCGGCCTGGACCGGCCGTTCATGTTCGTCGGTGACGCCGGCACCGACCACCGGCAGACGCCGTCCTGGCGGATGCTGTGGGACAACAGCACCGGCTGGCGGGTCGACCTGCGGCTCGACGGGGCGCCCAGCGAGGACGCCTACAAGGACGTCGTACCGCTGCTCCCGCAGATCGCCAGGCAACTCGGCCTGCCCGACAGCTTCGTCACCGGGACCATCGGCACCATCGACCCGGCCCGCGCCGTCCGCACCCAGGAAACCCTGGTCACCGCCTTCTTCGACAGGTGGCTGCGCGGCCGGGACGGGCACCTGCTGGACGGTCCGTCGCCACGACTGCCCGGCGTCACCTTCATCCCCTGACCCGCGATCCACCCCGCCGGCCGGCAGCCGTGTCAGTCGCCGGCCGGCGTTCGTGTCGGTCGCCGGCCGACGGGCACGCACGCCGGCCGGCGTCGGACCGGGCGGGGTCAGCCGCCGAGGTGACGCAGGACGGCCAGCACCCGGCGGTTGTCGCCGTCCGAGGCCGGCAGCCCGAGCTTCGCGAAGATGTTCGCCACGTGCTTCTCCACCACCCCGGGGGTGATGGCGAGCGCCGCCGCGACACCGGCGTTGGACCGGCCCTCGGCCATCGCCGAGAGCACCGCACGCTCGCGGGGGGTCAGCGACGCCAGCCCCGCCACGTCCCGCCCGGCCCGCATCAGGTGACCGACCACCTCCGGATCGAGCGCGGTGCCGCCGGCCGCCACCCGGGTCAGCGCCTCCACGAAGTCGGCGACGTCGGCGACCCGGTCCTTGAGCAGGTAGCCGACCCCGCTGGGTCGGTCGGTGAGCAGGCGGGTCGCGTAGCGGGTCTCGACGTACTGGGAGAACACCAGCACCCCGACTCCGGGATGGTCGCGGCGGATGTCGATCGCGGCGCGCAGCCCCTCGTCGGTGTGCGTCGGCGGCATCCGGATGTCGACCACGGCGACGTCCGGTAGGGCGTCGGCGACGGCCGACCGTAACGAGTCCGCGTCGGCCACCGCCGCGCACACCTCGAAGCCACGGTCGGTGAGCAGCCGGACCAACCCCTCGCGCATCATCGCGGCGTCCTCCGCGATCACCACCCGCATGCCGTCGCCTCCGTTTCACACCTGTGTGGGTAGCTCGATCTCGACCCGGGTGGGCCCGCCGGCCGGGCTGTGCACCCGCATCCGGCCGTCCACGACGGTGATGCGGCGGGCCAGCCCGGTCAGGCCGGGGCCGTCCGGGTCCGCGCCGCCGGTGCCGTCGTCGGTGACCCCGAGCGTCAGACTCCGACCGGTGCCGACGACACCGAGCCGGACCCGGGTCGCGTGGCTGTGCTTCGCCGCGTTGGCGAGCAGTTCGGCCGCGCAGAAGTAGACGATCGTCTCGATCGCCGGCGCCGGCCGGTCGGGCAGCTCGACCGTCACCGTGACCGGGAGCGCGCTGCTGGAGGCGAGGGTCGCCAACGCGTCGCCGAGGCCGTTGTCGAGCGCCGGCGGGTGGATGCCGCGTACCAGATCGCGCAGGTCGGCGAGGGCGTCCTTCGCGCCACGGTGGGCGAGGGCGACCAGCTCGCGGGCCTGCACGAGGTCGGGCGGCGGGCCGTCGACACCGAGCTTCTCGGTGGCCATGCCGAGGTTCATGGCCAGCGTCGCCAGCCGGATCTGCGCGCCGTCGTGCAGATCCCGTTCCAGCCGGCGCATCATCGTGGCCGCGTCGTCGATGGCCTGGGCCCGGCTGACCTGGAGCTGCCGCACCCGTTCGGCGAGCCGACGCGGGCCGAGCAGCCACCGCATCGCGGCCAGGTCCGCGGTGGTACCGATCCGCAGCAGCGTCGGTGCCACCAGGAGCATGGCGAGACCGGCCGCCGCGATGAGGAACGCGCCGGCGATCGTCCGCGCCCCGATGGGGCCGAACGGGGTCAGCGCCCACACCGGCCCGAGGCGGGTGCCGGGCGGATGGTTGCGGAACAGCGGCCACCACAGCGGGTAGCTGAGGTTGACCGGCCCGAACACGTAACAGAACAGGCCGTAGCCCTGCGGAACGGCCAGCGGCACCTTGAGCAGGGCGTACCCGCAGGCCCGCCAGCCCGGTCCGTCGGTGACCAGCGCACCGGGCCGCCGCGACGGCCGGGGTGGCGGAGCCTGCACGGGTACGCCGAGCAGCCGGGACGCGAGCCGGCGGTGCACCGCTCCCGTCGCGCGCCCGGCCGGGGCGGCCAGCACGACCAGCAGCGCGACGGTGAGCGGGAACAGCACCAGGAACAGCGGCGCGACGGTGGGGGCGGGCTCACGGGACATGGCCCCGGTGGCCCACAGGACGAGGGCACCCACGGCGGGCACGAGCATCGGTACGGCCAGGACCGCGACCGCGCTGAGCACCCCGAACAGGCAGAACACGGCCTGACGCAGGACCGGTCCGCTGAACGGTGCGCGCAGCGGGGGGCCAGGCCCCCTAATTGCGCTAGAAGCCCGGGCTGCCGCACCCGATGGGCCGCGGACCGGACCGCGAAACGGTGCCCCCGACAGGATTCGAACCTGCGACGCCCGCGTTAGGAGTGCGGCGCTCTATCCCCTGAGCTACGGAGGCGGGGTCTCTCCAGCCTACTGCGGCGTCGCGTGCGAGTCGGCGCGCAGCGGCAGGGGACGACGCAACCCCTC
>NZ_JBMDWU010000245.1:0-9641 GCF_048594385.1 Micromonospora sp.
CCGGGCCCCCGACCGGGTCGAGGTACGCGCCGACGACCGGCCGGTGCCCGCCACCGGAACCGCCGGGCGGCCCACCCTGATCGTGCGCGAGCTGCCGCCCGGCGCGGGCCGGCCCGGGGCTGCCGCGTCCCACGGCCCGGCCGCGTTCGGGGCGGCACCCCTCGGCGCGTGGCAGGCCGAGCTGACCGTGGTGCGGCGGCTCGATCCCGGCAGCGTGTCCGCCCTGCGTGACAGCGACCTCTGCGTGCTGCAACGGCTCTGGGCCGACGAATCCGCGGCGGTGCAGCAGGCGCTGCGGCTGCCCCCGGACAGCGGCCGGTTCCTCCAGGTGATGGCCGACGACATGCTCACCCTGGTCGGTGGCGGCACGGACCGGCACCTGTGGATCAGTCAGACCCCGGTGGAGCAGCACCTGCTGGGCGCGCCGCGTCGCTGACGAGCAGCCCGGCCAGGCGTTTCTTCCGGCCGTTCTCGCGGACGATCCAGGCCACGTCGCTGTCGTCGACGGCGGCCAGCGCCCGGAACGCCGGCAGGCCACCGGCCGGATCGGCGGCCACCGCGACGCTCCAGCAGTAGCCCAACGCCTGCCGCAACGCCCGGACGCCCTCGTCGCGGCGCTGATCGGCCGGCAGCGCCGCCAGGCCCGCCGTCGCCCGTCCGCACAGGTCGACGGCGCGGGCGGCGGCCTCCCGGGCGGCGAGCAGGCGCGGTTCACACACGGCCGCGACGGCCGCCCGCCGGACCAGCGGGTGCGGGTCCCCGACCCAGGTCGTGCCAAGGTCGAGCAGGCGCGGCAGGTCGGCGTCGCCGAGCCGCTGCAACGCCAGGGCCACCGCCTCGCGTACCCGCCAGCGGGGGTCGGTGGCGTACTCGTGCAGGCGCGCCTCGATGCGCCTCCGGGTCCGGGCCGGCGGGCCGTCGGCCAGCAGCCGACCGAGGCCGAGCACACCGCAGAAGGCCAGGTACTCGTCGTCGGTGGCGAGCAGACCGTCGAACGTGTCGGCGTCACCCTCGTCGGCGACGGCCTGGGCGAGTTCGAGGTTGGCGCGCGGCCCCGGCAACCCCGACCGCTCCCGCAGGTAGGCCGGCCACCCGGCGGGCGCGCCGGCCCGCAGCTCGACCCGGTACCGTTCAGGGCGGCTCACGGGGGCTGCGTACCCCGCCCGACGGGGGCGGGCCGCCCGCTCAGGTGAGCCGGGTGGCCATTGCGGCGATATAGCGGCATCGGAGCGGGGCAGACGCCGCCATATCGGCCCCATTGAGTCGATCATGGAGCCCGACGCGCACCGGGCGGGTAGGCCGGACGGGTCAGCTGACCTGGGGCGGCACCAGGGGGAGCTGGACGAGTCGGGCGCCGTGCCGGCGGGTGAACAACCAGCCCCGGCCGGCGGGCAGCCGCTGCGGCTTGATCGTGCCGAACAGCGCGCCCTCCTCCCGTGGACCGGACATCATGATGCCCGGGGAGGCCAGCTCCCTGATCCGGCCGATCACCGGGTCGAACATGGCCCGCCCGGCACCGCCGATCCGCCGGGTAAGCACCAGGTGCAGGCCGATGTCGCGGGCCTGCGGCAGGTACTCCAGCAGCGGCGCGAGCGGGTTCAGCGCCGCCCCGGCGACCAGGTCGTAGTCGTCGACCAGCAGGTAGAGTTCCGGGCCCTTCCACCAACTCCGGTCGCGCAGCTGCTCGGCGGTCACGTCCCGCCCCGGCAGCCGCTCCCCCATCACCGTGGCCACCTGCTTGACCAGGTCGGCGGTGACCTGCGGGGAGGTGCCGTAGCCGATCAGGTGCTCGGACTCCACCGCGCCGAGCAGGCTGCGCCGGAAGTCGACCAGGATGATCCGGGCCGCCGCCGGGTCGTTGCCCTCGACGATGCCGCGGGCCAGCCCACGCAGGAACGTGCTCTTGCCGCACTCGACGTCCCCGAAGAGCAGCAGGTGCGGTTCGGCGGTGAAGTCGAGGCGTACCGGCTGGAGGTCGGTCTCGGCGATGCCGATCGGGATCACGCCGCCCTGCGCGGCGGGCAACGCCTCGAAGGGCAGCTCGGCGGGGAGCAGCCGCACCGCCGGGGCACCCGCCGACGTCCAGTGCTGCTCCACCCGCTTGACCAGGTCGGCCAGCGCGTCCGGCAGGTCGTCGACCACCGGCCGGCCGTCGAGGCGGGGCAGGCCGGCGAGGAAGTGCAGGCCGTCGGGGGTGAGGCCGTGACCGTGCTGCTCCGGCACGTTCACCGCGGCCCGCCGGTTGATCACCGAGTCGGCCGGCTCGCCGAGGCGCAGCTCGACCTTCGCGCCGAACATGTCCCGCACCGCCGGGCGGACGTCCATCCACCTGTTGGTGGCGGCCAGGAGGTGGATGCCGTAGCCGAGACCCCGGTTCGCCAACTCGGTGACCAGGGGCTCCAGATCCTCGAACTCGGCCCGCAGCGCCGCCCAGCCGTCCACCACCAGGAACACGTCACCGAACGGGTCCTCGGGGAACCGGCCCTCGCGGCGGGCCCGCCGGTAGGCCGCCGCGCCCTCCACCGCGTGCGTGGTGAACAACGCGTCCCGGGCCTGCATCAGCCCGTGCAGCTCGGCGATGGTCCGCCGGACCTTGTCCACCTCGCGCCGGCTCGCCACCCCGCCGACGTGCGGCAGGCCGGCCAGCGCGGCCAGGGTGCCGCCGCCGAAGTCGAGGCAGTAGAACTGCGCCTCGCGCGGGGTGTTGCCCAACGCCAGGCTGGTGACCAGGGTACGCAGCAGGTTGCTCTTGCCCGTCTGCGGCGCACCCACCACCATCACGTTGCCGGCCGCCCCGGCCAGATCCAGCCAGAGCGGGTCGCGGCGCTGCTCCAACGGCTTGTCGACGATGCCGGCCACACCGTGCAGCGCGCCGTGCCGGTCCTCGGCGGCGATCGTCAGGCCCCGCACCGGGGACACCTGCACCGGTGGCAGCAGCGCGTCGAGGGTGGGCGGCTCCTCCAGCGGCGGCAACCAGACCTGGTGGGCGGCCGGTCCGCGCCCCTGCATCCGGGCCACCAGCACGTCGAGCAGGCTCTCCCCGACGTGCTCGTCGACCGGGGCCTCCGTCGGCTCGTCCGGCGCGTCGTCGGTGGCGAGCGGGACGTAGTCGGTGGTGTAGTCGCGGACCGGGTCGATCAGCCGGCCGCCGACGGTGGGCACCCCGCCGTGCTGCCGGACCGCCCCCGAGACGTACGCGGCCTTGAACCGGATCAGCCCCTCGGTGCCGGCCTTGAGGTAGCCGTGCCCCGGTGAGCGGGGCAGCTCGTAGGCGTCGGCCACCCCGAGCACCGCGCGGGACTCCATCGAGGAGAAGGTCCGCAGGCCCAGCCGGTACGACAGGTGCGTCTCCAGGCCGCGCAGCCGCCCCTCCTCCAGCCGCTGCGAGGCCAGCAGCAGGTGCATGCCCAGCGACCGGCCCACCCGGCCGATCTGCACGAACATGTCGATGAAGTCCGGTCGGGCGCTGAGCAGCTCGCTGAACTCGTCCACCACGATCAGCAGGCTGGGCAGCGGGGCGAGCGGCACCCCGGCCGCGCGGGCCCGCTCGTAGTCGCGCTGCGAGGCGTAGTTGCCGGCCCGGCGCAGCAGCTCCTGCCGGCGGGTGATCTCGCCCTGGATCGCGCCGAGCATCCGGTCGACCAGGAACAGCTCGTCGGCCAGGTTGGTGATCACGGCGCTGGTGTGCGGCAGCCGGTCCAGCGCGGCGAACGTGGCGCCGCCCTTGAAGTCCACGAGCACCAGGTTGAGGATCTCCGGGCTGTGCGTGACGGTCAGCGCCAGCACCAGCGTCCGCAGCAGCTCGCTCTTGCCGGAGCCGGTCGCGCCGACGAGCAGCCCGTGCGGGCCCATCCCCTCCTGGGCGGACTCCTTGAGATCCAGCTCGATCGGCCGGCCGTTCTCGTTGACCCCGATCGGCACCCGCAGCCGGCTGCGGTTGGGACGGCTGCCCCAGGCGTCGGTCAGGTCCAGCTCGTAGGGGTCGCCGAGGCCGAGCAGGTCGGCCAGGCCCAGGTCGGTGGCGACGGCCGGCTGGTCGGCGTACGAGGCGGCGGAGAGCCGCAGCGGCGACAGCTCCCGGGCCAGCACCTCGGCCCTGGCCGGGTCGAGCGTGTCGGCCCGGCCGACCCGGGTGGCACCGTCCATGGTGGTGCCCGAGATGGTGCCGTCGTCGGCGACGTCGAGCACCACCGAGGTCTCGTCGAGCAGGCGCGGCGGCCTCCCGGTGAGGTCCAGCAGGGTCACCCCGGCGACGCCGCCCTCGGTCATCAGGTGGTCGGAGCCGGCGACCTGCCCGCCGTCGACCACCACCAGCACGTACGGCGCGACCGCCGCCGTCGCCGTCGGGTCGAAGCGGGGCCGGTTGGCCAGCACGTCGACGAGCATCGCCTCCAGCGCCACCACGGTCGGGGCGAACAGCCGGATCGGGCCGACCGCGTCGAGCTTCGTCGGGTGCTGGGCGTGCGGCAGCCACTTCGCCCACTCCCACCCGGCCCGCCGGTCCGGGTCGACGCAGAGCGCGACCAGCAGGTCGTCGGGGGCGTGGAAGGTGGTCAACTGGGCCACCACCGCGCGGACCAGCCCCCGTACGGCGTCGTCGGCCCCGCGCAGGTAGACGTGGGAGAAGTCGCGCAGGGCGATCGCCACCGGCAGGTCGGGCACCACCGAGTAGGTGGCGACGAACCGGCGCAGCGCCACCGCGCACAGCGGCTCCAACTCGTCCACCGGGCGGGTCTGCGGTGGGATCAGCGGGGTGGCGACCTCCTGTGGGCCGAGGCCGATGCGGACCACGCTGAAGTCGGCGTCACCCCGGCGACGTTCCCAGAGCCGGCCACTGGTCACGGTGGACCAGAGCGAGTCCGGGTCGGGGTGCCGGTAGTGGATGGCCTCCCGCTGCTGGCGTACGGTCGCGCGGACCTGGGCGCGCAGCTGGGCGAGGCGGCGCATGTACTGCCGACGGGCCTCGATCATCTCGCGTTTGCCGGGCCCCGTCTGGTTGACCGCCATCACGGCGATCATGCCGAGGATGGAGATCCCGTACATGCCACCGACCACATAGGTCATCACGCCGCCGCGCTGCATGCCCATCATCAGGCCCATCGCCGCGGCACCCGCCGCCATCGGCAGGATCATCAACATCCGGGTCCAGCCCCGGCCACCGGCCGCCGGCACCTCGGGCGGCGGGTCGAGGAGCACCTCACCGGTCGGCAGCGGGGGCGCCGGCCGGCGGGGTGGACGCTTGACGACCACCAACGACGACATCTCCCCCGTACCTCCCACCACGTAGGTCTACGGCGGCCCACTCTATCGACCGGTCGCCCCTGGCAGGGACCGCCGTCCGCGCTCGGACGGCCACCCGGCGGGCGGTGCGACCGTGCTACTTTGACCGCCGCGGCGGGCCCAGCAGACGCCGCGCGAACGCGTGGCACACGGGGAGGTGACCAGCGTGACGGCCCCGGGCGGTCTCAGTCTGGCCAGGGTGACCATCGCCGCCCCCCAGCGGCGGATGGACGTGGCGTTGCCCAACGGCATGCTCGTCGGGGAACTCCTGCCGCACCTGCTCCGGCACGCCGGGGAGGGCCTCGGCGACGTCGGCGAACAGCAGGGCGGATGGGTGTTGCGCCGGGCCACCGGCACCCTGCTGGAGGCCACCCGCAACCTCGCCGTGCAGGGCGTCCGCGACGGCGAGCTGCTGCACCTCACGCCCGGCCGCGACGAGTGGCCCGAGCTGGCGTACGACGACGTGGTCGAGGTGATCGCCAGCGGCGCGCGGCGGACCGGTCGATCGTGGAGTGACGACGCCACCCGGCGGGCCGGGCTGGCGGTCACCGCCGCCCTGCTCGGATTCGGGCTGGTCGCGTTGCTCGCGGTCGGTGCGCCGTGGCGTACCCCGGGGCTGCTGGCGCTGGGGGTCGCGGCGCTGCTGGCGGTCGTCGGCCCGGTGCTGTCGCGGGCCGTGCCCGACGCCACCGCCGGGGCCGTGGTGGCCGCCGCCGGCCTGCCCTACGCACTGCTCGGCGGGGCGCTGCTCGGCGCACCGGACGACGCCCGGCTGATCGACCTGGGGGCGCCGAGCCTGCTGCTCGGCTCCGCCGCGCTGCTGGTCTTCGGCATCGTCGGCTACGCGGCGGTGGGCGGGGTGCAGCGGCTGTTCATGGCCGGGGTGGCGGCCGGGCTCACCGGCGTGCTGGCCGCGCTGCTCTGCTACGGCGGGGTCTCCCCCGCCGGCTCGGCGGCGGCGACGCTGACCACGGTGATCGGCCTGCTGCCCGGTTATCCGCTGATCGCCGGCTGGTTGGGCAGGCTGCCGGTGCCGGAGCTGCCCGACCGGCCGGAGGAGATCCTGAAGGACCGGCCGGTGCCCGAGCGGGCGAAGGTCTTCGTGACCGTGGCACGGGCCACCGAACTGCTCACCGGGATGCTGCTGTCCGCCTCGGTCTGCGGCGCGCTGGCCATCGCGTTCCTGCTGGCCGGGGACCGTACCCCGGCCGGCGCGCTGCTGGCGCTCTGCGGCGCCGGCGCGCTGCTGTTGCGGGGGCGGCTCTTCCCCACCGCCGCGCAGCGGGTGCCGCTGCTGGTCAGCGGCCTGCTGGGGCTGTCGTCGCTGGCCGTCGCCGCGCTGCTGGGCACCGCGCCGGGTGGTGGCCGGGTGCTCGTCTGGCTCGGTGTGGTCGCCGCGGCGGCGCTGACGCTGGTCGCCGGGCTGGTCTACAGTCGACGCCGGCCGTCGCCCTACCTGGGCCGGGCCGCCGACATCGCCGACGTGATCGCCATCATGGCGCTGATCCCGCTGGCCTGCGCGGTCATCGGCCTGTTCGGGGCGATCCGGGGGATGTTCGCCTCGATCGGCGGGTGAGACGACGATGACGACGCGACGGGACCAGCTCCAGTCGTACCAGTTCATGACCCAGCGGGTGATGTCCGCGTTCGTGATGCGCGAGACCGACCCGCAGCAGTCGCCGCTGCGTCGGGGCATCGGCGCGCTCTTCGGTGGGCTGATGGTCGCCGTCCTGGTCGCCGCCGGGGTGGGCATCTACGGGCTGCTCACCAAGGTCGGTGGGAACAGTTGGCGGCAGCCCGGCGCGGTGGTGGTCGAGAAGGAGAGCGGCGCGACCTACATCTACCTGGACGGACGGCTGCATCCGACGCTCAACTACGCGTCGGCGCTGCTGGCCGCCGGCCGCCCCGGCACCCCGGTGGTACGCGTCTCCGCCAGCACCCTCGGCACGGTGCCGCGCGGGGTGACGATGGGCATCCCGAACGCCCCCGCCTCGCTGCCGGCCGCGAACCGGCGGGCCGGTCTGCCGTGGACGGTCTGCTCGACCCCGACGACCGACGACACCGGCCGCACCACCGACACGGTGACCCTGGCGTTGGCCGCCCGGCCGGCCGGTGGGCGGGGCGTCGGCGACGACGGGCTGCTCGTCAAGGACGCCACGCTGGGCATGAACTACCTGGTCTGGCACGGCCGCCGGCACCTGGTGCAGGGTTCCCGGGTGGTCGTGCCCGCCCTGTTCGGGGCGGTCACCCCGACCCCGGTCGGCACCGCCTGGTTGAACGCGCTGCCCGCCGGGGTGGACCTCGCCGCGCTGCCCGTCGCCGACCGGGGGAAACCCTCCCGGGAGGTGTCCGGGCGACGCAACGGCGACGTGCTGGTCACCCAGACCGCCTCCGGCCCGCAGCACTACCTGGTGCTCGCCGACGGGGTCGCCCCGGTCGACCCGGTGCAGCAGGCGATCCAGGCCGGCCAGTCGGGGCGGCAACCCGTCCCGGTCGCCGTCTCCGACGTCACCTCGCTGCCGAAGAGCCAGCAGGTCCCCCGCCCGCCGGACCGGGGCCGGCCGCCCGCCACCCCGCCGAAGCTGCTCGGCCCCGAGCCGGGGCAGCAGATCTGCGCCGCCACCACCGACGCCGGCACCCCGCCGGAGTTGACAGTGGGCGGCGCGCTGCCCGACGCGGACCGGGCCGCGCCGACCGGTTCCGTCTCCCCCGACGGCATCCCGCTGGCCGACCGGATCGCCGCCCCCGCCGGCCGGGTCACCGTGCTACGGCTGCTCGGCAGCCCCGGCGCGTACAGCATCGTCACCGACCTGGGCATCCGCTACCCGGTGCCGTCCGCCGAGGCGTTGCGCCTGCTCGGCTACCCGGCGGAGGGGGCGCTGACAGTGCCGCCGAGCCTGACCATGCTGGTCCCGACCGGCCCCGTCCTGGACCCCCTGGCGGCGGTCCGCCCCGCGTCGATCACCACCGGCGGCTGACCGGACCGTCGGCCGTGGTGGGTCAGCGGCCGGGCGTCGGTTCGTCGAAGAGCTGCACCGGCGGGCCCGGTTCGGTCGGCGACGTCGACCGGGCGGGTGCCGTTGCGACGGCCGCCCGCCACCGGCGACGCCGTACCCGGGGCAGGGTCAGCGCGACGGCGCACACCACCAGGACGGTGGCGAGGGCGAGCGCCGTACCGGCCAGGGCGATCCGCCGGCTCTCCCGGACCGCCGGGTCGGGCCGGTCGTCGGCGGGCCGGAACCGGGGCAGCGGGGCCGGCCGGGCCTGCGGCAACAACTGGTCGTTGACCGCACCGTACGGGTTGACGGTGCCGTGGCCGTACTCGGTGCGGTCGGCACCGGGGACCGCCGTCACGGTCAGCAGCCGGACCAGTTCGCTGCGCGGCGTACCGGACCGCTTGGCGAGGGTCAACGCCCCGGCACCGGCCACGAACCCGCAGGCCAGTGCGGTGCCGTCGGCGGCCTCGACCAGTCCTTCACCGCGCTGGGTGGTGGTCACCGCCACGCCCGGCGCGACCAGGTCCAGGTACGGCCCGTACTGCGACTTCGGCCAGCGCCGCCCGTCCGGGCCGATCGCCCCGACGGCGAGCACCTCCGGATAGCCGGCCGGATAGGACACCGGGTTGCCGTCCCCGCCCCGGTCACCGCTGGCGGCCACCACCAGGACGCCCCGGTCGACGGCCCGGCGCACCGAGTTCCGCAGGGTCGCGGCGTCCCGGTCGGCGGCCACGGTCACCGCGACCACCCGGGCACCCCGGTCGACGGCCCAGTCGACGCCCCGGGCGAGCACCGCCGGGTCGACCGGGGCGGCACCGAACGCCCGGTCGTCGACCACCCGTACCGGCAGCACCCGGGCGCTCGGCGCGAGGCCCGCGAACGGCGACCCGCCGGCCTGCCGGGCGACGATCAGCCCGGCCACCCGGGTGCCCTGCCCGGTGCAGTCGGTGTCGGCCGGGCCGCTGCCCCGGACCGCGTCGAAGCCGCTGCCGACCCGCCCCCGCAACTGCGGGTGGTCGGCGTCCACTCCGGAGCCGAGCACCGCGACGGTCACCCCGGCCCCCTGGCTGAACGGCCACACCTGCTCCGGGGCGAGCACCTGCTGCGCCCAGGACGGCGTGCCGACCTGCCCGCCGGCCGGCGCGCAGTCGGGTGCCGCCGTGGCGGGCCGCACCGGGCCGACCAGGGCGGCGGCGACCAGCCCGGCGACGAGCGCACCCGCCACCGGACGCCGTCCCGCCCGGGCGGGGCCACCAGCCGTGCTCCGATCCCGGTCCGGCCGGGTCGTCGGTGACGCTGCGGCCGGGCCGGCGTGGTCCGGGCGACCGCCCGCACCGACCTGGTCGTCCGGCTGTGGCCGAACCG
>NZ_JBMDWU010000246.1:0-4750 GCF_048594385.1 Micromonospora sp.
CCCCTGCTGCTAAACGGCCGGGTCACGACCCTGCGGCTGTCGGTCGTCTCGGCCGTCGCGGCCACGGGGATGGGTCTTATCGCCGCGGCCGCGCGGACCTCCCGCGTCCCGGTCGTCAGCCAGCTCTCGCTGCTCTACACCGAAGTGTTCCGCGGCTCGCCGCTGCTTATCACCCTGCTGTTCGTCTACTTCGGCGCCTCCGGTTTCGGTGTCGACCTCAATCTGTTCGTCGCCGCCGTCGTCGGTTTGAGCATCTACGAGGGCGCTTACATCGGCGAGATCTTCCGTTCGGGCATCGAAGCCGTCCCGCCCGGGCAGCTCGAGGTCAGTCGTGTCCTGGGCTTCGGCCCGGTCGGCACCTTCGCCCACGTGGTTATGCCGCAGACCCGGCGCGTCGCCCTGCCCCCGCTCGTCGGCCAGTACATCGCCCTGGTCAAGGACAGCTCCATCGCGTTCATGATCGGACTCCCCGAACTGATGAAGCAGGGCCAGTCGATCGTCGACCGCATCGGACAACCGGTCGTGGTCTACCCGTTCGTCGCCGCCTTGTATTTCGCCGTCTGCTACCCCGCCTCGCTGTGGGTGCGCAATCTCGAGAAGAGGAACCAGTTCGCATGACGACACCCGCGTCCACCTCCGGCGACTTCCAGATCGAACTGCGTCACGTGGCCAAGTCTTTCGGGCCGACCACCGTCCTGCGCGACGTCAGTCTCGCCGTCAAGCGGGGCGAAGTGCTGTGCCTGATCGGTGCGTCCGGATCCGGGAAGAGCACCGTCCTGCGCATCATGAGCGGCCTGGAGGCCGCGGACGGTGGCGAGGTCTGGGTCAACCAGGTGCCGCTGCACGACCAGCGCCGGGCCAAGGAGATCCGCGGCCACATCGGCATGGTCTTCCAGCAGTTCAACCTGTTCCCGCACAAGACCGCGCTGGGCAACGTGACCCTGGCCCTGACCAAAGTCCGCAAGCTGAGCGCTAAGGACGCCGAGGCCCGCGGCCGGGACGCGCTGGCCAAGGTCGGGCTGTCCGACCGGGCTGACAACTACCCGTCCCAGCTGTCCGGTGGTCAGCAGCAGCGGGTGGCGATCGCTCGCGCCCTCGCGATGGAACCGAGCATCATGTTCTTCGACGAGGCCACCTCGGCGCTCGACCCCGAACTGGTCGGTGAGGTCATGCAGGTCATGCGCGGTCTGGCGGCCGAGGGGATGACGATGGTCGTGGTCACCCACGAGATGCGGTTCGCCCAGGACACCGGTGACCACGTCGTCTTCATGGACGGCGGGGTCATCGTCGAGGAGGGCTCGCCCGACACCGTTTTCGACAACCCGCAGAACCCACGCACGCAGCAGTTCCTGGCCCGCAGCCGATGACGGGCGACCGGGTGCTCTCCGCGGCCGACAAGGGCATCCCGGCCTGCGCAGTGGGACGCACCGTTGCGCAGTTCCTGGCCGCCGGCCCGACCATCGACGAGTTCAGCACGCCGCTGCTGGTCCTGCATCGGACGCACCTGCAACACAACATCGCGACCCTGCAGTCGTGGGTCGACCGGCGCGGCCTGGAACTCATGCCCCACGGCAAGACGACGATGGCGCCGGCGCTGTGGAGTCGGCAGATCGCGGCCGGTGCGACCGGCCTGACCCTGGCCACCCCGTGGCAGGTCCGGGTCGCCCGGTCCCACGGCTTCGACACTGTGCAACTGGCCAATGCTCTCGTCGAGCCGGCCGCCATCCGCTGGGCGCATTCCGAGGTGTCGTCGGGGCTGTCGTTGACGACCTGGGTCGACTCCGTGGCCGCGGTCGACGCCCTGGAACGGGTGCTGGGCCCGCAGCAGGTGAAGATGGACGTACTCGTCGAACTGGGCGCCACCGGTGGCCGGACGGGAGCCCGTTCGATCGGGACCGCCATGGAGATCGCCCAGCGGGCCGCTCGGTCCGCAACCGTCCGGCTCGCAGGTGTGGCCGGCTACGAGGGCGCCGTCGCGCACGACCGCACCACGGACTCGCTCGCTGCGGTCGGTCGGTACCTGGCCGAGATGCTAGACCTGCACGCGCTTCTGGGGCCGCTGTACGAGGTCGACCGGCCCATCGTCACCGCCGGTGGGAGCGCGTACTTCGACCTGGTCGCCGACGCGTTCGCACCAGTCCGCGGCACCGTGCCGCACACCCGTTTCGTCCTGCGTTCCGGGGCCTACATCACGCACGACGAAGGGTTCTACGCCGGGATCTCCCCGTTGGCGTCAACGCGCTACGGTGCGGGTGACGACCGTCTGATCGCCGCCGCCCGGGGTCTGGCCCGGGTGCTCTCCCGCCCCGAGCCCGGCCTGGCGCTGCTCGACGCCGGCAAACGCGACCTTCCCTACGACGAGGGGCTGCCTGTTCCCCTCGGCTGCGGCGGCCGCGTCACCGCACTGAACGATCAGCACACCTTCCTGCGTGCCGACCAGCCGCTGCCGCTGGCGGTCGGGGACGTCGTCCCGCTCGGGTTGTCGCACCCCTGCACGATGTTCGACAAATGGCGACTGCTGCCCGTCGTCGACAGCTGGGAGCTCGACGCCCCGGTCGTCGAGCTCATCGACACCTGCTTCTGACCCTCACCCCCGCGACTTGGTCAAGACCGCCGCTGTTTTCTCGCGGAGGCGGCGTGTTGCGCCCAGTCGCACGCTCCGGACATCCCCGCTGCCGGTGCCGACCGATACGACCACCGATCCCGAAGGACTCCTCCAGTGCCCACCCGTCTCGATGTCCCCCCGACCCTGCGCGGTGGTGTCGTCGCCGTGCTGCGAGCGGACGCCGCCGACCGCTACGCGCCCGTGGTCCGGGTGCTCGCCGACAGCGGCATCTGCTCGATCGAGCTGACCATGAGCACGCCCGGCACCCTCGACGTGCTGACCGATCTGCGTGCGCAGATCGCCGGCAGCAAAGCTGATCTCGGCGTCGGAACGGTGCCGGACGTCGCCACGGCCCGCCAGGCGCTCGACCTGGGCGCCGACTTCCTGGTCACCCCGGCCGTCGACACCGCCATCGTCGAGGCCGCGGTGGACCGGGGGGTACCCGTCTACCCGGGTGCACTCACCCCCACCGAAGTGAGCACGGCATGGCGGGCCGGCGCCACCGCCGTCAAGCTCTTCCCCGCATCCACCGTCGGGCCGTCCTACCTGTCGCACCTGCGCGGGCCGTTCCCGCACATCCCGATCCTGCCGTCCGGTGGATTCGGAGTCGCCGAGATCCCGGTGTGGATGGGGGCGGGCGCGATCGCGGTGAGCATGGGATCGTCGCTGCTCGGCGACGCGCTGCGCGGCGGAAGCCTGACCGACCTGGCCCGGCGGTGCCGCGACGCGGTCGCCGCGACCGGCGCGTCCCGCCCATGACACCTCGGCCGTCCCGGGGCGGCGTGCTGACCACGGGGGAGAGCCTGGGGCTGATCGTCACCGACGGGCCCCTCCACGAACGGCGGACCCGCGTCGGTTTCGGCGGGGCCGAATCCAACGTCGCCATCGCCCTCACCCGGCTCGGTACACCCGTGAGCTGGATCGGCCGGATCGGCGACGACGCGTTCGGCGACCTCATCGAGCGGGAGCTGCGCGCCGAAGGCGTTGCCACCACCGCCCTGCGCTGCACCACCCACGCCACCGGACTGATGGTCAAGGAACGCCGCGCCTTCGGTCGCAGCCGTGTCCGCTACTACCGGTCGACCAGTGCCGCGACCACCCTGACCGCCGACGACATCCCCGACGACGTCCTGCGGTCGTCCGCGACCGTGCACCTGACCGGGATCACCGCCGCCATCTCGCCCGCCGCCCGCGCCGCCGTCCTCGACATCGCCCACCGCGCCGGCGATGTCGGCGTGCCCGTCTCCTTCGACCTGAACTACCGCAGCCAACTCTGGGACCGCCCGACCGCCGCCGCGTTCTACGCGCGCATCCTGCCGCTGGTCGACGTCGTCTTCGCCGGCGACGACGAGGCGCGCATCGTCGTCGGCGACCACGCCGACCCGGCCACCCTGGCCCGGGCGTTGCGAGACCTCGGGCCGCGGGAGGCCGTGATCAAGCTCGGCGCGGCCGGCGCGGTGGCGTCCGACGCGAACGGCACCGAGCGGCAGGAGGCCCTGGCCGTCACCGCCGTCGACACCGTCGGTGCGGGCGACGGATTCGTCGCCGGCTATCTCAGCGAACGCCTGCAGGGAGCGTCCATGCGGGGATGCCTGGTCACCGGTGTCCAGGTCGGTGCATTCGCCTGCCTCGGTGCCGGCGACTGGGAATCGATGCCCCGACGCAGCGATTTGCTGCTGGTGGACCAGAACGGGGCCGCGGCGGCCGAGGTGGTCGACCGCTGATCCGCTCCTGCGTAGGGCGTCTCCGGCGAGCTGTGCGCAATCGGGCTGCTGACGCGCAGATCGTGTCAATCCGTCCTCAGGGCCGCAGCAGCCGGTCCAGCGCCAGCCGCACCCGGTCGACGTCCTCCCGGTACTTCACCAGCGCCCCGAGAGTGGCCGAGGCGGAGGCCAGATCGAGTTCGGCAGCGCCGAGGTGGTGCAGGGCCCGCGCCCAGTCCAGGGTCTCGGCCACCCCGGGTGGTTTCTGCAGGCCCTCGTCCCGGCGCAGTCGCTGGACGACCTCGACCACCTGGCGGCGCAGCGTCTGCGACACCTCGGGGGCGCGGGACCGGGCGATGCGGACCTCCTGCTCCAGGTCCGGGTGGTCGATCCAGTGGTACAGACACCGGCGCTTGAGCGCGTCGTGCAGCTCACGGGTGCG
>NZ_JBMDWU010000247.1:0-12566 GCF_048594385.1 Micromonospora sp.
GCAGTCGCGGCGGCACGCGTTCCTGTGCTCGCTGCTGCGGGTGCCGCACCTGGTGCTGTGCGTCAACAAGATGGACCTGGTCGACTTCTCCCAGGAGGTCTTCGAACGCATCGCCGACGAGTTCACCGCCTTCGCGGCCAAACTCGACGTCCCCGACCTCGCGGTGATTCCGGTGTCGGCGCTGCAGGGCGACAACATCGCCGCCCGGTCGGAGAACATGCCGTGGTACGAGGGCCCGTCGCTGCTGCACCACCTGGAGCACGTGCACATCGCCTCGGACCGCAACCTGGTCGACGTCCGGTTCCCGGTGAAGTACGTCATCCGCCCCCAGTCAACCACCGTCACCGACTACCGGGGCTACGCCGGGCAGGTCGCCTCCGGGGTGCTCAAGCCCGGCGACGAGGTGATGGTCCTGCCGTCCGGGTTCACCAGCCGGATCGCCGCCATCGACACCGCCGACGGACCCGTCGACGAGGCGTTCCCCCCGATGTCGGTCACCGTCCGCCTCGACGACGAGATCGACGTCTCCCGGGGCGACATGATCTGCCGGCCGAACAACACGCCCACCGTCGCCCAGGACATCGAGGCGATGGTCTGCTGGATGGACGAGACCCGCCCGCTGGAGGTCGGCGGCCGGTACGTCGTCAAGCACACCACCCGGTCGGCGCGCGCCATCGTCCGCGAGCTGCACTACCGGCTCGACGTCAACACGCTGCACCGGGACGAGGCCAGCACCGCGCTGGCGCTCAACGAGATCGGCCGGATCAGGCTGCGCACCACCGTGCCGTTGCTGGTGGACGACTACCACCGCAACCGCACCACGGGTGGTTTCGTCATCATCGACGAGACCACCAACCGCACCGTGGGCGCCGGGATGGTCATCCAGCGGGACTGACCCGACGCTCCGCATCGGCCGGCCCGGCACCCTCCCCCGTCGGGCCGGCCGAACCACGTCGACCCCGCTCGGCGCTCGGCGGGCCGAACCAGCGGGTGAGCGCGGCGGTCAACCCGTCGGCGTCCGGCCCGTCCGTCGGTGACTGCCAGGCCACGTGGCAGTCCGGGCGCAGCAGCAGCGCGGTCGGCAGGTCGTCGCCGGGCGCGTCGGCCGGCGTGAACCGTCCGGTGACCACGTCGACCCGGTCCCGCCACGGCCCGGCCACCCCGGCGTGGACGCCGGTGGGGTCGAGCAGCAGCGGGCGGGCGGTCCGGGTCAGCTCGGCCAGCCGGACCGGGCCGGTGCCGGTGTGCCACACCAGGTCGGGTGCGAAGCGTCCGACCAGCGGCCCGTCCGCCGCGCCCGTCGGGTAGCGGACGTCCGCCCCGGCCAGCAGGGCGGCGACGTAAGCCGCGTTCTCCGGCCGGTCGAGCAGTTCACCGAGGAGCACCCGCAGCGCGGTGACCTCGCTGCCGGGGGCGATCAGCGCCGACTGGGCCTGGGTGGACATGGTGACCCGGTGCGCCACCGGTCGGCGTTCCGCCTCGTAGGAGTCCAGCAGCCCGGCCGGGGCCCGGCCGTGCACCTGGGCGGCCAGCTTCCAGCCCAGGTTCACCGCGTCCTGCAGGCCGAGGTTGAGTCCCGGCCCGCCGATCGCAGAGTGGACGTGGGCGGCGTCGCCGAGCAGCAGCACCCGCCCGGCGCGGTACCGCTCGGCGAGCCGGGTGTTGCCCCCCACCAGTCGGCGCAGCAGGTGCGGCCCGGGGCCGGCCGGCGGATCGATCGGCACGTCGGCCCCGAGCACCCGGGCGACGCTGGCGCGCAGCTCGGCGAGGGTCAGCGGCCCGTCGAACCGCGTCGACTCGGGCCACTCGATCGTGCTGAGGCCCGCCGGACGCCCGGCGAAGGGGGCCCACACGATCAGCCCGTGCGGGGTGCGGGTGTGCCGGAACGGCGCGACGGTGCCGTACCCGGGGACCACGAGGTCGCCGGTCGCCGGGTCGACCAGCTCCGCAGGCAGGCTGACCTGGGCGGTACGGGAGACGGTGCGGTCGGTGGACACGCCGGGGAAGCCGATCCCGGCCAGCCGGCGTACGACGCTGTGCCCGCCGTCCGCGCCGACCAGGTAGCGGCAGCGCAGGGTGGTGCCGTCGGCGAAGGCGACCCGCACGTCGTCCGCGCCCGGGGTCAGGCCGGTCACCTCGTGTCCCCGTCGGACCTGCACGCCCAGTTCGGCGACCCGCTCGGCGAGCACCCGTTCCAGGTGCTTCTGGGGGGCCTGGAGCAGGTACAGCGGGTTGTCCGGCACCGCCCGCAGGTCCAGCGGCAGCGCCCCGAAGACGAACCCGGGTGACGGCTGCGGCGGCCCCGGGTCGTCGACGAGGCGGTGGTGCAGGCCGCGCCGGTCGAGCAGCCGGACCACCTGACCGACCAGCCCGTTGGCGCGCTGCTCGGTGGTGGGGGCGGACAGCCGTTCGCAGACGACGGGCCGGACGCCGGCCATAGCCAGTTCGGCGGCGAGCAGGAGACCGTTGGGGCCGGCGCCGACGATGAGGACGTCGATCATGGCGGGTTCCTTTCGAGGGCATGGTGGATCCGCCGCCGGGGCGCGGCGGATCATGGGCAGGACCGGGCACCCCGACGGGGTGCGGGTGGACGCGCCGGGTCGTGCTTGCGCGGATCGGCGGGAAGGGTCGGCGGGGCGACGGGCGGGCGACGGGTCGGGTCAGCGGGGTGTGGGGGGCGGCAGGCCGGCGGCGAGCCGGGTCAGCGCGTCGGGGAGCAGGTGTTCCATCGCCACGGGCGGATCGGCGCGCAGGTAGTGCCGGATCGCGGCGTTCACGGCGGCGTTCACGCTGGCCGCCACGAGGTGCGGATAGAGGTCGCGGTCGGGGTCGGTGCCGGTGCGTTCGGCCACGGCCGCGGCCAGGTCGGCCTCGGCGATGGCGCCCGCGCGCAGCATCTCGCCCTGCAACGCCGGCTCGGCCAGCATCACCGCGAGCCCCTCGACCCATTCGGCGTGCGGGCGCGGCGGCGACCGGGTGACCTCGGGGCCGGGGGCGAAGCGGGTCAGTGTCGCCGCGATCAGCGCCGTCCAGAGGGGTTCGTCGGTAGGCCGTCGGCGCAGCTCCTCGGCGACCCGCCGGCTGCGGTCGAGGTGCCGGAAGGCGATCGCCTCGGCCTTGCTGGAGAAGTAGTTGTTGAACGTGCGCGGGGACACGCCCACGGCCTGGGCGATGTCCTCCACCAGGACGTTGTCGAAGCCCCGGGTGACGGTCAGCCGGATGGCCGCCCAGCTCAGCGCCGCCCGCGTCTCGGCCTTCTTGCGCTCCCGTAGCCCGCTCACCCACCCAGCATAACCAAAACTGCGTGACACGCAATATTTCGTGTCACGCAGTTTTAGCTTCCGGCCCCCAGCGGCGTTCGTCCTCTGGGAAGCAGGGGTCGCCCCCGCCCGCCCCCGAAAGCCGGACGGGCCCCGGCCGATCGGCCGGGGCCCGCACAGCAGGGTCGGATCAGGACAGGTCGAACCGGTCCAGCTCCATGACCTTCGTCCAGGCCGCCACGAAATCGGTCACGAACTTGGCGCCCGCGTCCTGGCTGGCGTAGACCTCGGCGAGGGCGCGCAGCTGGGAGTTGGAGCCGAAGATGAGGTCGACCGCGGTGGCGGTCCACTTCACCTCGTCGGTGGCCAGGTCCCGGATCTCGTAGACGTGCTCCTCGGACTCCGACGCCTTCCACCGGGTGCCCGGGGACAGCAGGTTGGCGAAGAAGTCGTTGCTGAGCACGCCCGGCCGGTCGGTCAGCACGCCGTGCGCCGTGCCGCCCACGTTGTTGCCGAGGGCCCGCAGGCCGCCGACGAGGACGGTCATCTCCGGCGCGGTCAGGTTGAGCATGTACGCCCGGTCGACGAGCAGCACCTCCGGCTGGGTCTTCTCACCCGGACGCAGGTAGTTGCGGAACCCGTCGGCGCGCGGCTCCAGCACGGCGAACGACTCGACGTCGGTCTGCTCCTGGCTGGCGTCGGTGCGGCCCGGCCGGAACGGCACGGTCACCTCGACACCCGCGGCACGGGCGGCCTGCTCGACGGCGGCCGAGCCGGCCAGCACGATCAGGTCGGCCAGCGAGATCTTCGCGCCACCGGCATCGTTGAACTCGCGCTGGATCCCCTCCAGGGTCGCCAGCACCGTGGCGAGCTGCTCGGGCTGGTTGACCTCCCAGCTGCGCTGCGGCTCGAGCCGGATCCGCGCGCCGTTGGCGCCACCGCGCTTGTCGGTGTGCCGGAAGGTCGCCGCGGAGGCCCAGGCGGTGCTGACCAGCTGCGCGGTGCTCAGGCCGGAGTCGAGCACCTTCGCCTTGAGCGCGGCGACGTCGGCGTCGGACACCAACTCGTGGTCGAGGGCCGGCACCGGGTCCTGCCAGAGCTGCGGCTCGGCGACCCAGGGGCCGAGGAAGCGGCTGACCGGGCCCATGTCACGGTGCAGCTGCTTGTACCAGGCGTTGGCGAACGCCAGCGCGAACTGGTGGGGGTGCTCCAGGAAGCGCCGCGAGATCTTCTCGTACGCCGGGTCGACGCGCAGCGACAGGTCGGTGGTGAGCATCGTCGGCTTGTGCTTCTTGGCCGGGTCGTGGGCGTCCGGGATGATCGCCTCGGCGTCCTTGGCGACCCACTGCTTGGCCCCACCGGGGCTGGTGGTCAGCTCCCACTCGTAGCCGAAGAGGATCTCGAAGAAGCGGTTGCTCCACTGCGTCGGCCGGTCGGTCCAGGTGACCTCCAGACCGCTGGTGATGGTGTCGCCGCCCTTGCCGCTGCCGTGGGTGCTCAGCCAGCCCAGGCCCTGCGCCTCCAGCGGGGCGCCCTCGGGCTCGGGGCCGACGTGGTCGTCGGCGACGCCCGCGCCGTGGGTCTTGCCGAAGGTGTGCCCGCCGGCGATCAGCGCAACGGTCTCCTCGTCGTTCATCGCCATCCGGCGGAAGGTCTCCCGGATGAAGTGCGCCGCCGCGAGCGGGTCGGCGTTGCCGCGCGGGCCCTCCGGGTTGACGTAGATGAGGCCCATCTCGGTCGCCCCGACGCCGGCCGACATCTCGGTCTCGGAGGAGTAACGCTCGTCGCCGAGCCAGGTGTCCTCCGGGCCCCAGAAGATCTCCTCGGGCTCCCACACGTCCTGCCGGCCGAAGCCGAAGCCGAAGGTCGTGAAGCCCATCGACTCCAGGGCCACGTTGCCGGCGAGCACGAGCAGGTCGGCCCAGGAGATCTGCTGGCCGTACTTCTGCTTGACCGGCCAGAGCAGCCGGCGGGCCTTGTCCAGGTTGGCGTTGTCCGGCCAGCTGTTCAGCGGCGCGAACCGCTGCCCGCCGTCACCCGCGCCACCGCGGCCGTCCTCGATCCGGTACGTGCCGGCGGCGTGCCAGCTCATCCGGATCATCAGGCCGCCGTAGTGGCCGAAGTCGGCCGGCCACCAGTCCTGCGAGGTGGTGAGCACCTCGGTGATGTCCCGCTTGAGGGCCTCGACGTCGAGCTTGGCGAACTCCTGCGCGTAGCTGAAGTCCTCCCCCAGCGGGTTGCCCTTGGCCGAGTGGGCGTGCAGGACCGAGAGGTCGAGCTGGTTGGGCCACCAGTCCCGGTTGGTACGCGGACGCCCTCCGGTCTTCGGCTTCGGGGAGTCGATCGCCGGGTTCTCGCTCTCGCTACCCTGCGCGGTCACCGAGTCGTGCGCGACCGGGCAGCCGGCCGCCGCCTTCTGGTCCACGCCCTGCGCGCTGGCGGGGGCGTTGTCCTGGGTGTCGCTCATGTACTTCCTTCCGAACTGGTGGATCACTGGGAGATGCGGTCGGCCGCGCAGTCGGGGCAGGTGCCCCAGTAGACGACCTCCGCCTCGTCGACCACGAAACCGTGGTGGTCGGGGGCGGTGTGGCCAGGAACGTGACCGCCGGCGCAGTCGACGTCGGCGATCACGCCGCAGGAGCGGCAGACGACGTGGTGGTGGTTGTCCCCCACCCGCGCCTCGTAGCGCGCGGTGGACCGGCCCGGCTGGATGCGGCGCACCAGGCCGGCCTCGGTGAGCGCCCGCAGCACGTCGTAGACCGCCTGGTGGGAGACCGTGGGCAGGTCGGACCGGACCAGCGCGATCACCGTGTCGGTGTCGACGTGCGGATGGTCCCGCAGCGCGGCGAGCACGGCCAGTCGGGGCCGGGTCACGCGCAGCGAGGCCGCCCGTAACTGTGCCTCGAGGTCGGCCGTCATGGGACGACCATAGTCCGCTGTTCTGGAGCAAATCAAGTTTAGGCTCGGCGCGGCGGCGGGCGTCCCTCCCCCGGGTGACGCAACCCTCACCCCTTGTGACCGGCCGAGACGACGGAAGCGGGTCGGCGGGAGGGGACGGGTGGGCTCAGCGGCGACGGGGTGGCGCGGTGCTGCCCCGCACCACCAGCGACGTGCCGAGCTCGTACCGGTCCTGCACCAGCGGCTGGCCGTCGGCCAGGGCCAGCGCCAGGCGGGCCGCGGTGGCCCCGATCTCCCCGAACGGCTGCCGCACCGTGGTCAGCGGCGGCGCCAGCCAGGCCGCCTCGTCGACGTCGTCGAAACCGACGACGCTGAGGTCGTCCGGGATCCGCAGCCCGGCCTCCCGGGCCGCCGCGTAGACGCCCAGCGCCTGGAGGTCGTTGCCGCAGACCACGGCGGTGGGCGGCGCGGCCCCGGCGAGCAGCTCGACGCCGAGCCGCAGCCCGTCCTCGAAGGTGAACACGCCGCTGCGTTCGAGGCGCTCGTCGAACGGCACGCCCGCGTAGTCCAGCGCGGCCCGGAAGCCGTCGCGGCGGGCCCGCGCCGACAGGTCCCGGACCGGCCCGGTGAGCACCCCGATCCGTCGGTGGCCGAGGTCGACGAGATGGCGGGTGGCCGACAGCGCCCCGCTCCAGTTGCCCGACCCGACGGCGGGGACGGGGAACAGGTTGCCCACCGGGTCGACGGCCACCAGCGGGATGCCGGCGGCGGCGAAACTCGCCCCGTCCTCGGCCGTCACCAGGGAGAAGACCGTGATCACCGCGGCCGGCTGGCGCAGCAGCACCGCCTGCGCCCAGGGCTGCCCGGCACGCAGGCGGTGCCGCCCGTCGGTGAAGCCGACCGTGTGGTCCCGGGGGCCGGCGACCTCCTGCACCCCGCGCAGGATCGGCATGGCGATCGAGGAGAGCATCTGGTGGAAGACCACCTCGATGCAGGGCGTCACGCTTCCGGGCGGTCGACGGCGGTAGCCGTGGTCGCGCAGCAGCGCCTCCACCCGCTGCCGGGTCTGCTCCCCCACCCCCCGGCGGCCGTTGAGCACCTTGGAGACCGTCGGCGGGGACACCCCGGCGAGTTCGGCGATCGTGGCGAGGGGCAGGTCACCGCGCCGGGGCTTGCGGGAGCCTCGACGTCGACCTTCCTCGATCACGCAGGGAAGTCTACGTGCCCCGGCAGCCCCGTCCGGAGCACAAGCGACGGACCCCGGCCGCACCGGGTCCCGGTCAGTGCGGGGCCGCCGCCGGGCGGTGGGTGAACCAGTCGAACGCCGCGCTGCCCCCGGTGACGTACATGCCGACGACCCGGCCGGTGAACCCGGCGGCGACCTCGGTGGACAGGTAGCGTCCGTCGAGTTCGGCCAGCACGACGGGGCCGGCCGGGCCCGCCACCTCGAAGGTGACCATGTCGCAGCCGGCCGCGCGTACCCCCCGGGGGGCGGTCCGGGCCGCCAGGTCGGCGGCGGAGGTGACGGTCGGCGGGTAGAGGTCGTGGGTACGGGTGGCGACCGTCAGCACCAGCGGGCCGTCCGGTACGGCGTGGGTGGCGAAGACCTGCCGGAACGGCCCGGCCCGGCCGATCACCCGGACGGTGCCGGCCCGGACCTCCAGGTCGTAGTGGTGCGCCTCGTCGATGCGGATGGTGAGCCCGGCGGTGCCGGTGCCCGGGTCGACCCGCACGCTGGTCCGGCTGTCGTGGTACCGCTGCCGCAGCGCCACGATCGTCGCACCGGCGAGGTCGAGGGTCGCACCCACGGCGTGCAGGGTGAGCCAGCCCGGCCGGGCGGTCAGCGACCAGCAGTCGTCCGGGCGGCTGCGGGGCGAGATCCACTCGGGCGCGAGGACGGCCGCGTCGAAGTCGTCGTGGAAGGCGTCCGGGCCGGCCGGGGAGGCACCGGCCGGGGCGCTGCCCGGGGGCGCGGGGGTGATCTCCCGGACCGGGTCGACGACCGGCCAGCCGTCGACCCAGCGCACCGGCGCGAGGAAGGTCTCCCGGCCGAGGACGTGGTAGGGCGGCCACTGGCCCCGGGCCCGGATGCCGAGCAGGACCAGCCACCAGCTGCCGTCGAGCGCTTGGACCAGGTCGCCGTGCCCGGTGGCCTGCACCGGAAGGTCGGTGCTCCGGTGGGTGAGGATCGGGTTGGCCGGCGCGGGGGTGAACGGGCCACGCGGGCTGCGGGAGCGGGCGACCGAGACGGCGTGGCCGGTGTGCGTGCCGCCCTCGGAGAGCAGCAGGTACCACCAGCCGTCGATCCGGTAGAGGTGCGGGGCCTCCGGGTACTGGCCGCCGGTGCCCGACCACAGGGGGATCGGCCCCTCCAGCACCCGGCCGCCGTCCGGGTCGATCCGGTAGGCGTCCACGCCGGAGGTGGTCAGCCAGCAGGTGCCGTCGTCGTCCCAGGCCAGCGAGGGGTCGACGTGCGGCAGGTCGAGGTAGACCGGGTCGGACCAGGGGCCGGTGGGTTCCGGCGCGGTGACGATGAGGTGCCGACCCAGGCTGACGTTGGTGGTGATCAGCCAGAACCGGCCGTCGTGGTGGCGCAGGGTGGGCGCGAAGATGCCCCGGGACGCCTCGGTGTCGGCGGGGAGCGCCAGCTGGCCGGGCCGGTCCAGGATGTTGCCGATCTGCCGCCAGGTGACCAGGTCGCGGCTGTGCAACAGGGGTACGCCCGGGAAGTACTCGAAGCTGGAGCAGACCAGGTAGTAGTCCGCGCCGACCCGGCAGACGCTCGGGTCGGGGTGGAATCCGGGGACGACCGGGTTGCGGTAGGACGCTTCGGTGGACACCGCGCGGCACCTCCTCGACGGCACAGGCACAGGCACGGTGGACGACGCCGGGGCAGGTTGCCGCGCCCCGGAAATGTTTGCGATAACATTTCGCAAACCCGGATGCTACGGAAGGCTGTCCGCCGATTCAAGGGCGGCACCGCCGCCCGGTGTCGCGCGGACGTCCCGCCCCGTCGGCCAGGTACCGCCGGAGAACCGGTCCTGAGCTGGCATCCCACCCGCACGCCCGAGCTGGACGGCGGCCCGTCGGACCATTCCGGACGCCGGCCGACAACCACCCGGGGCGGCCGACGGACGACGACGCGGACCTCCGGACCGGGCCAGGAACATTCGCGCAACATGGCCGTCATATCTTGACGGAGCCCAAGGAATCCACGAGAGTCCATATGTGGCGAGATGGTGCGCCGCCGGGAGCTCGACGCGCCGTCACGGTAGTCATGGATGCCGACGTCAGGGCGCGAAGGGCCGCGCCTGTTAGCGATAACAGCAGGGTTTCCGCTGCGGCCGATCGGAATACCGGTCCGGGCCGGGTGGCGGTCGACCGTGTCCCCGGCACCGGGTCCACGGCGGCGGCCACCAGTGCCGCCCTCCCCCATCCGCACCCGGCTCTGATCCGCACCCCTGGGAGAGAACATGTCTGAAGTGACCCGAAGGAACGTCCTCAAGGCCGGAGCGGTGGGGGCCGGCGCCGCGCTGGTTCCGGTCGCCTGGTCCGCCACCGCCCGCGCCGGTTCGGCCGCACCACCGCAGGTGCTGGCCGCGAACGACCTGGCCCTGTGGTACGACGAAGGGGCCGGCACCGACTGGCTGCGTGCGCTGCCGATCGGCAACGGCCGGCTCGGTGCGATGGTGTTCGGCAACGTCGACACCGAACGGCTCCAGCTCAACGAGGACACCGTCTGGGCCGGTGGCCCGTACGACTCGGCCAACACCCGGGGCGCGGCCAACCTGGCCGAGATCCGGCGACGGGTCTTCGCCGACCAGTGGACCTCGGCGCAGGACCTGATCAACCAGACGATGATGGGCAACCCGGGTGGTCAGCTCGCGTACCAGACGGTGGGCAACCTGCGGCTGGCCTTCGGGTCGGCCAGCGGGGCGAGCCAGTACGTCCGCACCCTCGACCTCACCACCGCCACGGTCACCACGACCTACGTGCTGGGCGGCGTGCGGCACCAGCGGGAGGTCTTCGCCAGCGCGCCCGACCAGGTGATCGTGGTGCGGTTGACCGCCGACCGGGCCAACGCGATCACGTTCTCCGCCACGTTCGACAGTCCGCAGCGCACCACCGTGTCGAGCCCGGACTCCGCCACCATCGGGCTGGACGGCATCTCCGGCAGCCAGGAGGGGGTCACCGGCTCGGTCCGGTTCCTGGCCCTGGCCAACGCCGCCGCGACCGGGGGCACGGTCAGCAGCTCCGGCGGCACCCTGCGGGTCTCCGGGGCCACCAGCGTCACCATCCTGATCTCGATCGGCTCCAGTTACGTCAACTACCGCACCGTCAACGGCGACTACCAGGGCATCGCCCGCACCCGGCTCAACGCCGCCAAGGGTGTGGCCATCGAGCAGTTGCGCAGCCGGCACCTGGCCGACTACCAGGCGCTGTTCAACCGGGTGAACATCAACCTGGGTCGTACGGCCGCCGCCGACCAGACCACCGACGTGCGGATCGCGCAGCACGCGAGCAGCAACGACCCGCAGTTCGCCGCGCTGCTGTTCCAGTTCGGGCGGTACCTGCTGATCTCGTCCTCGCGACCGGGCACCCAGCCGGCGAACCTCCAGGGCATCTGGAACGACTCGCTGACGCCGTCGTGGGACTCGAAGTACACCATCAACGCCAACCTGCCGATGAACTACTGGCCGGCCGACACCACCAACCTGTCCGAGTGTTTCCTGCCGGTGTTCGACATGGTCAAGGACCTGACGGTGACCGGGGCCCGGGTCGCCCAGGCGCAGTACGGCGCGGGCGGCTGGGTCACCCACCACAACACCGACGCCTGGCGGGGCGCGTCGGTGGTGGACGGTGCGCTGTGGGGCATGTGGCAGACCGGTGGCGCGTGGCTGGGCACGATGATCTGGGACCACTACCTGTTCACCGGCGACCTGGGTTTCCTCCAGACCAACTACCCGGCGCTCAAGGGTGCCGCCCAGTTCTTCCTCGACACGCTCGTCGCCCACCCGTCGCTGGGCTACCTGGTGACCAACCCGTCGAACTCCCCGGAGCTGCCGCACCACTCCAATGCCAGCGTCTGCGCCGGGCCGACGATGGACAACCAGATCCTGCGGGACCTGTTCGACGCCGCCGCCCGCGCCAGCGAGATCCTGAATGTGGACAGCACGTTCCGCTCGCAGGTGCGTACCGCCAAGGACCGGCTCCCCCCGACCCGGGTCGGTTCGCGGGGCAACGTGCAGGAGTGGCTGGCCGACTGGGTGGAGACCGAGCGCAACCACCGGCACGTCTCCCACCTGTACGGCCTGCACCCCAGCAACCAGATCACCAAGCGGGGCACCCCGTCCCTGTACGAGGCCGCCCGCAAGACCCTGGAGCTGCGGGGCGACGACGGGACCGGCTGGTCTCTAGCCTGGAAGATCAATTTCTGGGCCCGGTTGGAGGACGGCGCCCGCGCCCACAAGCTGCTGAAGGATCTGGTCCGCACCGACCGGCTCGCGCCGAACATGTTCGACCTGCACCCGCCGTTCCAGATCGACGGCAACTTCGGTGCCACCTCCGGCATCGCCGAGATGCTGCTGCACAGCCACACCGGTGAGCTGAACGTGTTGCCCGCGCTGCCCAGCGCGTGGCCCACCGGGCAGGTCGCGGGCCTGCGCGGGCGCGGCGGTTACACCGTCGGCGTGGCGTGGAGCAGCGGGCAGCCCGACGAGATCGGCATCCGCGCCGACCGCAACGGCACGCTGCGGGTGCGGTCGCGGCTGTTCACCGGCAGCTTCACCCTCACCGATGTCGCCGACGGCAGCGTGCCGGCCACCACCCGTCCGGAGACCGACGTCGTCCAGTTCGCCGTCCAGGCCGGGCACACCTACCGGGCGGCCCGGCCGGGCGTGACGCCGACCCCGACGCCGACCGCCACGCCCACCGCCACCCCCACGCCGACCCCGACCACCCCGGCGCCGACCACCCCGGTCCCGACGACGCCGGTGCCGACCACCAGCTCCCCCGCGCCCTCGGGGGCCCGGGCGACGTACGCGGTGACGGGCTCGTGGTCGGGTGGCTTCCAGGCGGAGGTCACGGTGACCGCCGGCGCGACCGCGATCCGTGGTTGGACGGTGTCCTGGACGTTCCCCAACGGGCAGACCATCAGCCAGATCTGGGGCGGCTCGCACACCCAGAGCGGCGCGAACGTGACCGTGAAGAACGTCGACTACAACGGGGCGCTGGCCGCCGGTGCCTCCACCACGTTCGGCTTCATCGGCACGGTGAACGGCACCAACAACGCGCCGACGAACCTCACCTGCACCACGAGCTGACCGGCACCGGACGTGGGGGGGGGGGGGGGGGGCGGCCCGCCCGGCCGCCGCCGGGGGGGGGGGCCCGCGCCCCCCCCCCCCCCCC
>NZ_JBMDWU010000248.1:0-7658 GCF_048594385.1 Micromonospora sp.
CGGCCTCGCCGGCGGCCACGAGCTGCTCCGGCCGGCGCGGGGCGATCCCCGGCCGGTGCGCCGGCGGTGGTCCGTCGGCCGGTGCCCGGTCCGGGGCCGACGCCGGGCCGGCCGGGTCGCCGCTCGCCGGTCGCTCGTCGCGGGGTACGGCGCACAGCGCCAGGGTCTGGCCCGGCGGCTGGCGGTAGAGCCCGACCAGGGCCACCACCGTGGCGACGAACCCCGGGTCGGTGGCCAGGGTGAGGCCGTCCTGGAGGTGGGGACGCAGGTCGAACCGACGCCAGATCCGGCCGACCGTGGACGCCGAAAGGCCGCTGTGGACGGCCATCGACGCCCGGGACCACCGTCGTGCCGGGGCCGGCGTGGCGTCGAGGGTGGCCGCCACCACCCCGTCCACCTGCTCGGGCCGGACCGAGCGGGGCCGGCCGGCACGCGGGTCGTCGGCGAGCCCCGGCAGCCGCGCGGCGGCGAACCGGGAACGCCATTTCCCGACCGTCGCCGGTGAAACGTTCAACCGGGTCGCGACCTCGATATTCGTGGCCCCCTCGGCGCAGGCTAAAACGATTCGGCAGCGAATGGCGAACGACTGCGTCGAGTGGGCCGCGCGGGCCCCCTTCGTGAGCTGTTCCCGTTCCTCGTCGGTGAGCACCAGCCTGGCCTTCGGCCGCCCCTTCCCCATGCCACGATCCTATCCGGATATGACATGGACTAATGGCGCATCGCGATCGTGGGAGCGGTCACGGTCGATTGCTCGGACGGTTGCCCTGGACGGTTCACGACGGGACTGAGTATGGTCCCGACGAGTCCCGGACTTGGGGGAAGGGGCCGCTACCGCAACGTTGCCGTGGCCCGTGTGGTGATCTGACATGGGGGGACCGCTTCAGTGACCACGACCGATCTGCACGAGAACATGACGTCGATCTGCGCCGAAGTCCTCCACCGACCCACCGTCGGTCCCGACGACGACCTCGTCGAACTCGGCATGGACTCGGTGGGCGCGGTGGAGATCGTGACCCGGGTCGAGGCGGCGTACGGCGTGGACGTGGTCGACGTCATCTTCGACACTCCCACGGTCAACCGGCTCTGCGCGGTCGTGGAATCCGCCGCCGTCCGCGACGAGTCGCATGCCTAGTCCGCTGGCCGAGCCGAACCTCGCCGACACGGCGAACCTGCTGGATCTCGTCACCCAGGCCGCGGCGGCCTACGGGGACGACCCGTACCTGCTCCCGGCGGAACCCGGTGGCCGCCAGATCAGCTTCACCGACGTGCTGACCTTCACCCGGGGCTGCGCGGCGCTGCTCGACGAGCACCGGGTGCCGCCGGGCGGCCGGGTGGCCGTGGTCCTGCACAACTCGTCGCTGGCCGCGCTGCTGTTCCTCGGCGTCATCGCCGCCGGGCGGATGCTGGTGCCGCTGAACCCGAAGTCCGGCCCGGCCGAGTTGGACACCCTGCTCGCCCACGCCGACGTCGCGCTGGTGCTCGGCCCGTCGTCGACCGCCGCGAAGGCGTCGCCGGGCCGGCGCTGGCTGACCGTGGACGACGCGGAGGGGTTCCTCACCGCGGTCCTCGACCGGGGCGTCGCCTACCGGGGGAAGCTGGTCGCGCCCCCGGACGGCGGGGCGGCCGACGCCGAGATCGTCTACACCTCGGGGTCGACCGGCGCGGCCAAGGGCGTCGTGCTGTCCCACCGGGCCCTGCTGGCCAACTCGCTGGCGCTGGTGCGGTGGGCCGACGCGGGCCGCGACGACGTCTTCCTCAACGTCATCCCGATGCTGCACGTCGGCGGGCAGGGCCTGCCCACGCTGACCCCGCTGTGGTCCGGGGGGCGGACGGTCTGTGTCCGCTCGGAGGTGGCGCTGGCCCGGTTCTGGAACTACGTGGACCGGCACCGCCCGACCTGGACCCTGGTGGTCAACGCCTACCTCGCGCACCTGGTCGAGCGGCCGCAGCGACCGGCCGACAGCCGGCTCAAGGGGGTCCTCGCCGGCGGCTCGGCGCTCAGCCCCGACCTGATCCACCGGTTCGAGAGCACCTTCGGCATCCCGGTGTTCCAGGTGTACGGGATGACCGAGATGACCTCGCTGACCGTGGTGGAGCCCCGCGACCGCCAGCCGGGGGACCGGCGCACCACCGGCCTGCCGGTGCCGTTCGCCCGGGTCCGGGTCGTCGACGCAGACGGGCGGGACGTCGCGCCGGGGGAGAGCGGGGAGGTCCTGCTGAGCGGCCCGAGCATCTTCACCCGGTACGAGGCCGCGCCGGAACTCACCGCCGGGCGGCTGGTCGACGGCTGGGTGCGCAGCGGCGACCTCGGCCACCTCGACGAGCGTGGCGAGCTGACCATCGTGGACCGGATGGACAGCATGGTCATCGTCAGCGGCGAGAACGTCTACCCGGCCGAGATCGAGAACGTCGTGCCGCAGCTCGACGGGATCGCCGACGCGGTGGTCGCCGCGCTGCCGCACCCGGTGACCGGGGTGGAACTGGTGCTGGTCTACACCCTGCTGCCCGGCGCGGTCGCCCGGGAGGACGACTGGCGCGCGCTGTTGCTCAAGCAGCTCAGCGCGTTCAAGGTGCCGCGCCGGTTCGTCCCGCTGGCGCAGTTCGGGGTCGACAGTTTTCCGCGTACCCCGCTCGGCAAGATCCAGCGGTCGGACGTGCGGCGGTTGGCGGTCACGAACCTGACCTGAGTCACCGTCGGTGTCGGACGAGGAGGAACGGGGGGTCTGCCAGGAGATCGGTTCACCGGGGGCACCTGCGGGTCCGTCGTCGTACCGCGCCAGTGTCGGTGTCCCTTTTTCCATAATTCGCGGGCGTGAATGCCAACAGGAGGCGAGCTGCGTTATGCCGGTGGAGATCTTTGACGACGAAGAAGTAGTGGTACGTACCCCCGACGAGCTGAAGCGCATGCCCCGGGCTTACCAGAAGGCGCTGATCAGCCAGATCATGATCAACACGGAGGGTGAACTCTCCGGCGGAGACGACTACACCATGATGTTCCTGCCGCTGGCGCCCAACGCCGAGGAGCGTCAGGTGTGCGCGGAACGGGCCGCCGAGGAGTACGACCACTACAAGATCGGTAAGCGGGTGCTGGCCGAGATCGGCATCGACACCTCGCACATGGAATCCCAGTCCATCGAGGAGCGTCGGCTCTTCGCCGACAAGCGACTGCACCAGTGCACCACCTGGGCCGAGCGGGGGATCTACTCGTACATCGGCGAGGAGAGCGCCCTGATCATGATCAAGGAGTTCGCCCAGGGCAGCTACAAGCCGTGGGCGGACGCGGTCCGCACGATCATCCTGGACGAGAAGATCCACATCGCCCACGGCGCCCGGGTCTGCCGCAACCTCGCCGCCACCGACGAGGGCCGCGAGCAGTTGCAGGCCGCGCTCGACCGGCTCTGGCCGGTCTTCCGCGACCTGTTCGGCACCCCGGAGTCCGAACGGTCCAAGCGGGCGGTCCGCTACGGCCTGCGACGCACCACCAACGGTGAGGCGTTGCAGCAGTGGGAGAACACCGTCATCCCCCGGATCCACGCGCTGGGGCTCGTCGTCCCCGCCGTGGCCACCTGAGAGGACGCCCCACCCATGCCCACCCCCATCGCGATCAATCCCCGTCCGCTGTCCCGGCGGGAGGCCAAGGTCCGCCTGGCGTCCCTGCTGGCCGACCGACCCGACCTGGCCGCGCGGTTGCAGGTCGTCCGGGACATGGGCCGCCGGGTCAGCGCGACCGAGGTGCACCTCACCACCACCTGCAACATCCGGTGCAAGGGGTGCTGGTACTTCGAGGGCGGCTTCGACGCGGCCGTTCCGGAGACCTCCGACCCGGCGTTGATCTCCCGGTTCGTGGACTCGCTGGTGGCCAGGGGTGTCACCCAGGCGACCCTGATCGGCGGCGAGCCGACGCTGGTCCTGCCCCGGGTCGTGCCGTTCGTCGAGCGGCTGCCGTACGTGACCATCTCCACCAACGGCATCCGGCCGCTGCCGATGAGCGGCTTCGAGCAGGTCGCGGTCGCCATCAGCCTGTTCGGCGGCGGCCCGCTGGACGACGCGCTGCGTGGCTACCGGGTCAACGGCTCGTCGTTCTCCGGCCTCTTCGAGACCGCCCTCGGGCACTACCGCAACGACCCCCGGGTGATCTTCGTGTACGCCCTGTCCGAGGAGGGCCTGCAGTACGTCGAACCGACCGTGCGGGCCATCCAGGACAACGGCAACCAGGTCACCTTCAACTTCTACTCCGCCCACGGCAGCGACCACGCCCTGCGGATCGAGAACGAGCAGCGCACCCTCGCCGAGGCGCTGCGGGTCAAGCAGGCGTACCCGGAGACGGTGGTCTGCCACCCGTACTTCATCGAGTCGCTGATCACCGGCCGCACCCACTGGGACGGCCAGTTCGGCTACGACGTCTGCCCCAGCATCAGCGTGGACCACCCGGACCACGCCGAACGGATCCGCAACGGCAACCCGGTCCTGGACGGTTTCGCCGTCTACGGCGCCGACTACCAGACCCTCCAGTTCTGCTGCACCTCCGGCAACTGCGCGGACTGCCGGGACAGCCAGGGCGTCTACAGCTGGCTGCTGGTCAGCATGAACCGGTTCCTCGACGACACCGGCCGGCTGGAGACCTGGCTGGAGCTGGCCGAGAGCTACTGGCGTCAGTGGTACTGGGCGCAGCGGCACCACACCAACTTCGCCCGCCGCGCCCCGTTGACGGCCTGACCGATTCCCCTGCGAGACAAGGAGCACCCGGATGTCTTCTCCATCGACCGAGATCACCGCCCCCGCCGTCGAGGAGCGCCTGCGCGCCGAACTGATCGACCTCGGCGTCGAGGACGACGCGATCAGCGCCGACGCCAAGTTCGACGCGCTGGACATCGACTCGCTCGACGTCGCCGACCTGATGGCCATGGTCGTCAAGGAGTACGGGGTGGAGATCCCGCGCAGCGAACTCGCGGACGTCACCATCGGTCAACTCGTCGAGCGGATCGTGGCGGGCGCGTCGAGTTGAGCTCGTCGCTGAGCCTGGACAAGCGCACCTACCTGGTCACCGGGGTCCTCAACAACGAGTCCATCGCCTGGCACGTCGCGGCGGCCCTGCAACGCGAGGGCTGCGAGGTCATCCTGACCTCGTACGGGCGGGTCGGCCGGATCACCCGCCGGGTGGCCGACCTGCTGCCGTCCCGCCCCGAGGTGCTCGAACTGGACGTGATGTCCGACGCGAGCGTCGACGCGCTGGCCGAGGCGATCGGCAGCCGCTGGGGGCAGCTCGACGGGGTGCTGCACAGCATCGCCGCCGCCCCGCCGGACGCGTTGGGGGCCGGGTTCGCCACCGCCGGGGCCGACGGGGTGCTCGACGGGTTCCGCGCGTCGGCGTACTCGTTGCAGCAGCTCACCTCCGCGCTGTCGCCGCTGCTGAGCCGGGCCCCCGGCGGCGGCGCGGTGGTCGGGCTGACCGTCGACTCGACCCGGGCGCTGCCCGGATACGGGTGGATGGGGGTCTACAAGTCGGCGCTGGAGGCGGTCTGCCGCTACCTGGCGCTGCACCTCGGCCCGGCCGGGATCAGGGTCAACCTGGTCGCCGCCGGGCCGGTCGAGACCGTGTCGGCGCGCGGGGTGCGTACCTTCTCCGCCCTGGCCGACCAGTACGAGCGGTGGGCGCCGCTGGGCTGGGACCGGGCCGACCCGGCCCGGGTGGTCGGGGCGGTGCTGTTCCTGCTGTCGGACCTGTCCCGGTACACCACCGGGCAGGTGGTGCACGCCGACGGCGGCATGCACGCCGTCTTCGGCGGCGTCCCGGCCCCCGGCCCGGCTGCCGCCCCCGGCCCGGCTGCGGGACCGGAGCCGGGCCCAGCTCCGGCGACACCGTCGCCACCAGACACCGCCGGCTGACACACACTGCGGGGAGGGACTGTGCGTCTCGTCATCAAGGGCACGGCCGAGCCACTCGTGGGCGAGTTCGACGTCCCGGCGTCGAAGTACCACGCGCACCGGGCGCTGATGCTCGCGTCGCTGGCCGACGGGACCAGTCGCATCCACGGCGCCTGCCACGCGGGCCACGTGCAGCACACCATCCGGGCGCTGCGGGACCTCGGCACGGCCGTCACCGTCGAGGGCGACGCGTTCGTGGTCCGTGGCGGCCGGTACCGCCCGGTACGTCCGGAGGTCTCGGTCGGCAGCTCGGGCACCACGCTCTACTTCCTGACCGGGCTCGCCGCCCTGGCCGAGACCCCGGTCGGCATCACCGGGCAGAAGTACTTCCGGCGGCGGCCGATCCGCCCGCTGCTCGACGCCCTCGCGGACATCGGCGTGCAGATCACCTCCACCGGCGGCCTGCTGCCGATCCGGGTCGCCGCCCACCCGCCGACCGGGGGCCGGGTGCGGATTCCCGGCACGCTCTCCCAGTGGATCTCCAGCCTGCTGCTGGTCAGCCCGTTCGCCACCGGCCACACCGTGGTCGAGGTGGTGGGCGAGTTCAACGAGCGGTCCTACGTCGACCTCACCGTGGCGATGATGCGCCAGTTCGGCCTGCACGTGCAGGTCAGCGCGGACGGCCGCCGGTACGACATCGAGCCCGGCCAGCGGCCCACCCCGGCGGTGGTACGGCTGCCGCCGGACGTCGGCGCCGCCGCGTTCGGCCTGGCCGCGACCGCCCTGCACCCGTCCGACGTGCTGTTCCGGGGGCTGCCGGCGGTCCCCACCGGGGAGCTGGACCATCCGGAGGCGCACCTGCTGGACAGCCTCACCACGATGGGCGTGCCGCTGACCCGCGACCCGGCGACCGGCTGGATCAGGGTGCGCCACGACGGGCTGCGGCTGGCCCCGGTGCGGGTGGACTGCCGCGCGGTGCCCGACATGCTGCCGGTGCTCAGCGTCCTCGGCTCCCACGCGCACGGCACCACCGTGCTCGACCACGTGGCCCACGTACGGCTCAAGGAGTCCGACCGGGTGACGGCGATGCTGCAACTCAACCGGATGGGCGGCCGGCTGCGGCTCGACGGCGACCGGCTCCTCTGCGAGGGCGTCGGCCAGTTGCGGGAGGCCGACCTGTCCTCGTTCAACGACCACCGGGTGCTGATGGCGCTGGCGGTGGCCGCCTCCCGGGCCACCGGCGAGAGCCGGCTGACCTATCCGAACGCCCACCGGATCTCCTTCCCGCAGTTCCTCGACCAGATGAACGGCGTCGGCCTCAACATGTCGGTCGACCGGGCCCGCGCCCGCCGCCTGCCCCGCCCCGCCGACCTCCAGCCCGCCGGTCGACGTACGGCCGGCGCGCCGGTCGCGTCGCCGGCCCGCTCCGCCGGACCGTCCGTGCCGACGGCCGCCCTGCCGACGCCTGCCGAGCTGGCCGCCATCCCGGTGGCCGAACTGGTCCGTCGGCACGCCGACACGCGCGGCGACGACGAGGCCGTGGTCGAGGCGGCCTCGCCCGGCCGGGCCGGCGCCACGCTGAGCTGGCGCGACCTGGACCGGGCCGCCGACCGGGCCGCGTCGCTGCTGCGGGAGCTGGGCGTGGGCCCCGGCGACGTGGTCGCCTGGCAGTTGCCCAACTGGTCGGAGTTCGTGGTGCTCACGCTGGCCGCCACCCGGATCGGGGCGGTCTGCTGCCCGCTGATGCCGTTCTTCCGGGAACGCGAGGTGAGCCGGCTGCTGCGCCGCTCCCG
>NZ_JBMDWU010000249.1:0-19990 GCF_048594385.1 Micromonospora sp.
GTCGTGCCGGGCCGCCGGCCAGACCTCGGCGATCCGCAGATGCAGCACCACCACCGCGACCCGGAGCACGACCCGGGGCTGCGGTGGCGGACCGGTCCAGCCGGCCAGCGCGCGGATCACCGCGTCGGCGAGCTGATGGACGACCTGCTCGGCCGGGTCAGACCCGCCGACGGTACGCCCGCAGCGCCAGTGGCATGAACACCGCCACGAAGCCGGCGCACCACAGCAGCGTCCACCACACGTGGTTGCCGACCGGGGTGCCGAGGAACAGTCCGCGCATCGCCGTCACCAGGTGGGTCAGCGGGTTCACCGTCACCACCGCCTGCATCCAGCCCGGCAGGGTGCCGGCGGCGACGAACACGTTGGACGCGAAGCTCAACGGCATGATCAGCGCGAACATCACCCCCTGCACCGCGCCCGGCGTGCGGACCTTCATCCCGACGTAGACCGGCAGCCAGCTCAGGCAGAGCGCGAACAGCACCGCGAGCAGGCAACCGGCGAGGGCCTGCACCGGGCCGGACTCGACCCGGAAGCCGAGCAGGTAGCCGATCGCCAGGGTCGACACGGTCACGATCACGTACCGCACCACGTCGCCGAACACCGCGCCGACCAGCGGTGCGGACCGGGGGACGGGCAGCGAACGGAACCGGTCGAAGATGCCCTTGGCGATGTCGGTGTTGAGGTTGACGCCGATCGCGATGCACCCGGTGGCGATGGTCTGCGCCAGGATGCCCGGCAGCAGGTACTGGAGGTAGTCGTGGGTGGAGCCGGCGACCGCGCCACCGAAGACGTACACGAAGATGACCAGGAACAGCACCGGTTGCAGGGTGACGTCGATCAGCGCCTCGGGGGTGCGCCAGGTCTTGATCAGGCTGCGTTTGGCCAGTGCCAGCGAGTGCCGCAGCAGCCGCAACGGCCGGGGCTGTGCCACGACCGTGGACAGCGTCGGTCCGGTGCGGGGCGGGGTACCGGTCAGGGTGCTCATGCGGCGACCTCCGTACGGGTGGTGTCGTCGGCCGCGGTCCGGCCGGTGAGGGTGAAGAAGACCTCGTCGAGGCTGGGCAGGTGCAGCGAGAGTTCGGTGACCGCGATGCCGGCGGCGGCCAGCCGGGCGACGCTCTCGGTCAACGCGGAGTCGTCGGTGACCGGCACCGCGAGCACCCCCCTGCGGATCTCGTCGGCGGGCGCGCCGGAGCCCACCCGGGACAGGATCGCCGCGGTCGGGGCCAGCTGCGCCGGGTCGGTCGGCCGCACCTCCAGGGTCTGTCCGCCGACGATCCGCTTCAGCCCGTCCGGGGTGTCGTGGGCGATGACCCGGCCGTGGTCGATCACCGTGATGGCGTCGGCCAGCGCGTCGGCCTCCTCCAGGTACTGCGTGGTGAGCAGCACGGTCGCCCCGTTGCCCACCAGCGACCGGACCACGTCCCACATGTCCTCGCGTTTGGCCGGGTCGAGGCCGGTGGTCGGTTCGTCCAGGAAGATCACGTCCGGTGAGCCGACCAGGCTGGCGGCCAGGTCCAGCCGGCGGCGCATCCCGCCGGAGTAGGTCTTGGCCGGCCGGTTCGCGGCGGCGGTCAGGTCGAACCAGTCGAGCAGTTCGGCCGCCCGCCGCCGCGCGCCGGCCCGGCCGAGTTCCAGCAGCGTCCCGAACAGTTCCAGGTTCTGCCGCCCGGTCAGGTCCTCGTCGACCGAGGCGTACTGGCCGGTGAGGCCGATGGACTGCCGGACCCGCTCGGCCTGGCGTACCACGTCGAGGCCGTTGATCCGGGCGGTGCCGGCGTCGGGGACCAGCAGCGTGGACAGGATGCGCACGGCGGTGGTCTTGCCGGCGCCGTTCGGGCCGAGCACCCCGAGCACGGTGCCCCGGGGTACGGCGAGGTCCACCCCCTGCAACGCCCGGGTGGACCCGAAGGTCTTGACCAGGCCCTCGGCTTCGATCATCAACTCAGCTGTCATGCCGGCCAGCGTGCGTCGGCCGGCTGACACCGCGCCGACATGCCACCGACACGCCGCCGACGCCCCCGCCGGGGGTCAGCAGCGGACGATCGTCGCGTTGTTCAGGGTGATGTTGCCGATGGTCAGGTTGTCGGCGCAGGGGTTCTCCACGATCCGGTTGTTGACCAGGGTGAAGTTGCGCAGGGTGAGGTCCCGGTTGCCGGGGAACTCGGCGCGTTCGGCGAGCCGGACCTCGCCGCCGCCGCTGATCGTGCCGCCGTTGGTGGCCAGGCTCACTCCGTAGCAGTTCTCGATGAGCACGGCGTTGTTGCCGGTGTTGGCGATGTCGACCCGGTCGATCGTCGCGCCTCCGGACTCGGAGACGCAGAACACGCCCCGGCCGCCGCCCCGGGCCCGGACGGTGCCGACCCGGATGTTGGTCGGGTAGCTGTCGCCGATACGGCCGTTGCGGTTGGCCATCCGGAACGCGGCGTAGCCGGTGCCGGTGCCGGCGTTCTCGGCGTCGACGGTGGACACGGTGGCGTTGATGGTCTGGTTGAGCAGCAGACCGGACTCGCCGACGTTGCGGGCGGTGACGGTGCCCACGGTCAGCCCGTCCACGCCGTACGTCTCGACGGCGTGCGAGCTGGCGCCCGAGACGTAAACGGTGTCGATGCGCACGTTGCGGGTCCACTGGCTGGTGTCGCCCCGGTTGTCGATGCGGACCCCGAGGCCGGCGGAGAGCCGCATGTCGAGCTGCCCCAGCACGACGTTGGTGACGTTGCGCAGGAAGACCCCGTACAGCGGGGTGCCGGTGAGGGTGAGGTGCTGCACCTCGACCTGGGTGGTGCCCCGGGAGTAGACGGGGGCCTGGTCACCGGAGCCGGTGCCGGTGACGTTGATCGTCCCGCACACGTCGAGGGTGGTGTAGCTGGGCAGCGAGATGCGGGAGTTGGCGCTCATCGTGCCCGAGCCGCGCACCACCACCCGCTGCTTGCTGGTCCGCCCGGCGGTCAGGCTGTTCACCGCGGCCTGCACGGCGGCCCGCAGGTCGGTGCCGGTGTGTACGGTCGTCCCGCCGTTGCGGACGGTCCAGGTGCCGCCGGCCAGCACCGCCTCGGCCTGGAAAGCGCCGCTGCCGCAGTCGGCGGTGCCGCCCGGCCGGACGAGCTGCCACTGCTGGTTGGTCCCGTCGAGGTCCTGGTACTGGGAGATGGTCGCCCCGTCGGCGGTGGACCGTTCCCACACGTCGAGGGCCTTGCCGGAGTGCCGGTTGAGCAGCCGGACGTAGCCGCCGGCCGAGTCGACGAGCCGGAAGTGCTGCCGGGTGTTGCCGCTGGTCGCCGGGTTCTGCACCAGGGCCGTGCCGTCGAGGGCGTTGGGCAGTTCGAGGACCTTGCCGCTGTGCGCCGAGCGGAGCTGGTAGTAGCCGCTGCCGACGTCGACGAACCGCCACCGCTGCACGGCGAGGTCGTTGCGGGTGTACTGCCTGACCGGCGCGCCGTCGGCGGTGGACCAGTCGTACAGGTCCATCGCCTTGCCGCTGTTGCGGTTGACGAGCACGTAGTCCACGCCGGTGTCGACGGTGGCCGCCGAGGCGGCCGGCGGGGCGACGGCGGTGGCGGCGGCGACCAGGGCGAGGGTGGTGACGGCCAGCAGGCCGAGCCGCCGGGGACGGGGACCTCGGGTGCGGGTGGCGGGTGGCATGGGGCTCCTTCTGCGGTGACGGGGTGCCGGGACGGGCCGCCTGCACCGTATCGACACTCGTGGATTCAGGTAAACCCCGCCGGCCGGTGCCGACCGGGCAGGCCCGGACCTGCGCCGCACCGCTCCGACGCACGGGCGGCCCGACGACGGTGCTCCGACGTGGGCGCTGTTATCGTCGGCGGCCGGGCGGCGACTGGGCGGCCCCCACGCATCGAACAGGTGGTCGCCGTGACCCGGGCCCGTACCCTCGTCCCGCCGCTGCTGCTGGGCCTCGTCGTCGTGGCGCTGGTGCTGTCCGGCATCCGGCCGTACGACCGGCTGACCTGGCTGCTGGAGACGGTCTGGGTGATCGTCGGCGTGCCGGTGGTGCTGCTGGTGTGGCGGCGCTTCCCGTTGACCACCCTGCTGTGCTGCCTGCTGGCGGCGCACGCGCTGGTCCTCATCGTCGGCGGGCACTGGACCTACGCGCGGGTCCCGCCGGGTGACTGGGTACGCGACGCGCTCGACCTCTCCCGCAACCCGTACGACCGGCTCGGGCACTTCGTGCAGGGCTTCGTCCCGGCGATCCTGGTCCGCGAGATCCTCGTCCGGCGTTCCCCGCTGCGCGGCAGCCGCTGGCTCGCCCCGCTGGTGGTCTGCGCCTGCCTCGCCTTCAGCGCCTTCTTCGAGATGATCGAGTGGTGGTCCTCGGTGGCCGGCGGCTCCGCCGCCGACGACTTCCTCGGCACCCAGGGCGACGTCTGGGACACCCAGTGGGACATGTTCCTCGCGCTGGTCGGGGCGGTCACCTCGCTGGCCCTGCTCAGCCGGTGGCACGACCGCCAACTACCGGCCGCCACCCCCGCCCGTCCGGCTCCCGCCGTCCCGGTGGGCTGACCGGCCCGGTCCGTCGCCGCTCCGGCTCGACTGCCCCGCCGGTCGCCCACCGCCGCACCCGGTCGAGCGCCGGACCGGTGCTCGCCGGCCGGCCGGGTCGGCAGGTCACGGTCGGTCGGCCCAGGCGTCGAGGACCGTGGCGACGTCCAGCGGCTCGGCCGGGTCCGGTGCCGGCCGGGGCGGCGGCGCGGGGGTCCGGGCGAACCGGGGTGCGGGTGCCGGCTGCACCTCGCCGCCCACCGCGACGAAGGTGCCCCGGGCGACGTTGTGCGGGTGGCGGTGCGCCTCGGTGGGGGCGAGTACCGGCGTGACGCACGCGTCGCGGTCGGCGAAGACCGCCGTCCACTCGTCGCGGGTGCGTTCGGCGAACCGGGCGGTGAACCGCCGCCGCAGCTCCGGCCAGCCGGCCGGGTCGTACTGGGCGGGCAGCGTCGGGTCGTCGGCCAGGCCGAGGCCGGTCAGCAGCGCGGCGTAGAACGCCGGTTCCAGCGCGCCCACCGCCACGAACCCGTCGTCGGCGGTGCGGTAGGTGTCATAGAACGGCGCGCCACCGTCGAGCAGGTTGCCGCCCCGGGGGGCGGTCCACCGGCCCGCGCCGAGCATCCCGTGCAGGAAGGCGGTGAGCAGCGCCGACCCGTCGACCATCGCGGCGTCGACCACCTGCCCGAGGCCGGAGCGTTCCCGTTCCAGCAGCGCGGCCAGCACCCCGGTGACGAGCAGCATCCCACCCCCGGCGAAGTCGCCGAGCAGGTTCAGCGGGGCGTGCGGGCGGTGCCCGGGGCGGCCCAGCGGCTCCAGCGCGCCGGCCAGCGCGATGTAGTCGATGTCGTGCCCGGCGCGGTCGGCCAGCGGGCCGTCCTGCCCCCAGCCGGTCATCCGGGCGTACACCAGGCGGGGGTTGCGGTCCCGGCAGGTCTCCGGCCCGAAACCGAGCCGCTCGGCCACCCCCGGCCGGTACGCCTCGACCAGCACGTCGGCCCGCTCGACCAGACGCAGCAGGTCGGCCACCCCGGCGGGGGTCTTCAGGTCCAGCGTGGTGACCCGCCGCCCCCGGTGCAGGGGGCCGGTCGCCGGGACGCTCAGCCGTCCCGGGCCGACGCCGCCCGGCCGGTCGACGCGCACCACGTCCGCGCCGAGGTCGGCCAGCACCATGCAGCCGAACGGGGCCGGGGCCAGGCTGGCCAGCTCCACGACGCGTACCCCGGCCAGCGGTCCACCGGTGGGCGCGTCGGGGTCAGAGGGCACGGGCGATCAGCTCCTTCATGATCTCGTTGGTGCCGCCGTAGATCTTCTGCACCCGGGCGTCGGCGTACATCCGGGCGATCGGGTACTCGGTGGTGTAGCCGTAGCCGCCGAACAGTTGCAGGCACCTGTCGACGATCTCGCACTGTCCCTCGGTGAGCCAGGCTTTCGCCATCGCCGCGGTGGTCACGTCCAGCTCGCCCCGGTCGTGCCGGCCGATGCAGTCGTCGAGGAACACCCGGCTGACCCGGGTCCGGGTGACGCACTCGGCCAGCACCATCCGGGTGTTCTGGTGGCCGATCAGCGGTTTGCCGAAGGCGGTGCGTTCCTTGACGTACGCGGTGGTCAGCTCGACGGCCCGCTGCATCGCCGCCACCGCGCCGACGCCGATGACCAGGCGTTCCTGGGGCAGCTGCCGCATCATCTGGCCGAAGCCGAGCCCCTCGGCCCCGCCGAGCAGGTGGTCGGCCGGCACCCGCAGCCCGTCGAAGAACAGCTCGGCGGTGTCGTTGCCGTGCAGCCCGATCTTGGACAGCAGCCGGCCCCGCCGGAATCCGGCCGGTTCGTCGCCGACCTCGCAGACCAGCAGGGAGATGCCGGCGGCGCCCTGGGTCGGGTCGGTCTTGACGGCCAGGACGACCAGGTCGGCGAGGCCGCCGTTGCTGATGAACGTCTTGGCCCCGGTGACCAGATAGTCGTCGCCGTCGCGGACGGCCCGGGTCCGGATCGCCTGCAGGTCGGAGCCGCCGTCGGGTTCGGTCATCGCGATCGCCCCGACCAGCTCCCCCCGGCACAGTCCGGGCAGCCAGCGTCGCTTCTGCTCGGCGCTGCCGTAGGCGACCAGGTAACCGGTGACGATGCCGCTGTGCACCCCCAGCCCGAGGGTGCTCTCCCCGACGTGTGCCTGCTCGTGCAGCAGGACCGCCTCGTGGGTGAAGCCGCCGCCGCCCCCGCCGTACTCCTCGGGCACGGAGAGCCCGAGCAGGCCCAGCTCACCGGCGCGCCGGTAGTGGTCGCGGTCCGGGTGGCCCTGGGCGAGCAGTCGTTCGGTGTGCGGCAGCACCTCCCGGGTGAAGAAGTCGCGGGCCAGGTCGGCGAGGTCGTCGTGCTCGGGCGCGCGCCACGGCGGGGTGTAGGTGTCGAGTCCAGGCGTCGGCATGGGTCCACCCTCACGCCCTGTTGGCAACGTGTCAACAATCCTTGATCATCGTCCGGCGTCGACCCGCCCGCCGGCGACCGGCACCCCGGCTGACCAGACCGGCCGCCGACCCGGGACACGCCGCGCCGACCTGCCGATAGGGTTCGGCGGATGAGCGTTGACACCGAACCCCGGCGACGGCGGCTGGAGCCCGACGCCCGGCGGGGACAGATCCTCGCCTGCGCGGTACGGCTGTTCGGCGCGCGCCCGTACGCGGACGTGTCGACCACCGACGTCGCCCGCGAGGCCGGGGTGGCCCGGGGCCTGATCAACCACTACTTCGGCACCAAGAAGCAGCTCTACCTGGAGGTCGTGCGGGTGATGGCGACGGTGCCCGGGGTCGCCGTCGAGCGGCTGCCCGACGGTGACCTGCGCACCCGGGTCGACGCCAGCGTCACCTGGTTCCTCGACGTGGTCTCCCGGCACCGCGACTCCTGGCTGGCCGCCGTGACCGCCGGTGGGATGGGCCACGACGCCGACGTCGCCCGGGTGCTCACCGAGGCCGAGGAGGTCGCGGCGGACAGCGTGCTCGTCGCGGTCGGGCTGGCCGACGTCACGACCTGCCGGGCCGAGCTGCGCGGCATGATCCGGGCGTACGGGGGGCTGGCCACCTCGACCGCCCGGGAGTGGCTCCAGCGGGGCGCGCTGGACCGCGACCAGGTGCACCTGCTGCTGACCGCCACCCTGCTGACCATCGTGGAGCAGGTCTATCCGGCCATCGCCGGTCGTCCCGCCGCGTCCCACCCGGACTGATCCGCCGACGGGCCGCGCCGCTCGCGTCGGCGCAGCTCACCGCGGTGCCGGTGGGGACGTCGTTGAACAATCGATGGTCGACGACCGTGTACCAGGTATGGGCTCAGCGACGTTCCGTCCCCGCACGTCCGGTGCCGCACGGCCCGACAACGCGGGCGGCCACGGCGCACCCGGCGGGTCGCGTGGCCTGCCACCCCGCCGGGTGCTCAGCCACGAGGCCCTGGTCCGGGGCGGCGGCTACTACTTCCTCGCCCACGGCACGGTCGACATGGACGGGTTGGCCCGTGCCCTGGCGGTCAGCCGGGCGACCCTCTACCGCGTCGCCGGCAGCCGGGACCGGTTGCTGGGCGAGGTGCTGTGGTGGCTCGGCAACCGGCTGCTCACCGTGGCCCGTCGGGCCCGGCGCGCCGACGGGGTCGGTGGCGTCGTGGAGGTGACCCGGCACTACGTCGGGGAGCTGTCCCGGTCCGCGCCGTTCCGCCGGTTCCTCGCCGCCGAACCGGAACTCGCCGCCCGGATCCTGTTCACCACGCCGGGGCTGGTGCACCGCCGCTTCGTCCGTGCCCAGGTGGCGATCTTCCGCGAGGTGCTCGGCCCCGACCTGCGGGCCCTGCCGGGCGAGCCGGAGTCGCTGGCCTACCTCTACATCCGGATCGTCGAGTCCGCGCTCTACGCCGAGCTGCTGACCGGACGCCCGCTCGACCTCGCCCTGGCGGAGCAGGCCCTGCGGTCGCTGCTCACCTCGACGCCCCCGGCCTGAGCCGGGGGCGTCGGGCGGGTCAGACCGCGTGCGGGCAGCTGTCCCGGTACGCGGAGATCTCGGCCCCGGTCCGGGGCGGTGGGCAGAGGAACTGCTCGTAGCGGACGTCCTCGTCGACGAAGCGCTTGAGCCAGGAGATGCTGAACGACGCGATGGTGGTGTCCGGCGTGTTGGGCGCGAAGTGGCTCGCTCCGTTCAACTCCAGGTACGCCTTGTCCAACCCGTCGGGCAGGCTGGCGAAGAACGGTTCGGCGTGGCTGCGGGTCGGTGCGACGGTGTCGTTCTCGGCGCCCACGATCAGCGTCGGTACCTGGGACCGGGACCAGTCCCTGGTCAGGTTCCACGGCGTCAACGGGATCGCCGCCCGCAGCGACGGCCGCGCGATGGTCGCCTCCAACGCGCCGCCGCCGCCCATCGAGTGGCCGATCACGCCCAGCCGGTCGCGGTCGATCCGGTCGCGCACCGTGCTGCTGTCCACCAGGAAGTCCAGCGCCGCCAGCAGTTGCCGGCCCCGGCTGGCCGGCTGGTCGGAGCGGGTCACGGTGTCGATGTTGAACACGACGAACCCCTGGGAGGCCAGTCGTGGCCCCAGCCAGGCCATGCTGGACCGGCCGGCGGTGAACCCGGGCGCGATCGCCACCGCACCGAAGGTGCCCTCCGCGGTGCTGGTCGGGAAGTAGATGGTGCCGCCGCCGAAGCCCCGGACGCTCAGCGCGGACACGGTCGTCTCGGCGGTCGCGAAGGGTCCCCGGGCGGCGGCGATGCTGGCCGCCGTCGGGGCCGGGCCACGGGGGTACCCGCCGTCGGCGGCGTCGGCCGTCGGGACGAGGGTGAGGCCGGAGGCGACCAGCAGGCCGCTCAGCGTCACGACGAGCAGGGCGCGCAGTCGCCGCCACCGTCGGTCGGACGGTCGGCCGGCGGTGGCGGTGTGCCGCCCGGGACGGGGCGGTGCGGTACGGACGGAAGGTTGCATCGACGCTCCCACGGATCGACGGGCGGCCGGTGCGCTCTCCGTCGCGGGGCGGGCCCGGCACCGGCGGGAGAGGCCGGACCGGGCGGCGGAGGGCGTCGGCCGGGACGCCGGCCGGTGCGGCACGGCGTACGGCCGACGGTGCCAGGGCGGGAAGCCGCTGACCAGCCTGGACGGTGATCCTGAGACGGCTGTCGCAGCCGCCGGCTCAGCCCGGACGGTTGGTGGCGGGCCGTTGCACGGTCATCGGCACGGTGTCCAGCCGGGCCCAGTCCCGGCTGATCTCGGCGGCGGTGCGCAGCAGGCGGGGCAGGTGCTCGTCGGTGAGCCGTTCCAGTGAGGTCTCGGCGGCGTGCACGGTGACGTTGAGCGCTGCCACCACCCGGCCGTCGCCGTCGCGGACCCCGGTGGCGACCGACCGGATGCCGGCGGCCAGGTCCTGGTCGGCCAGGGCCCAGCCGCGTGCCCGCACCTCGCGCAGTTCCCGGTCCAGCTCGGCGCGGTCCGGCTGCCAGCGGGCGGCGATGCCGGAGCGGCTCGGCACGGCCAGCACGGCGGTGAGTTCCGCCGGGGTGAGGGCGGCCAGCAGCACCTTGCCCATCGAGGTGGCCACCGCCGGGAACCGGGTGCCGATGGTCACCGCGAGCGTGACGATCTTGGGCACCGCGACCCGGGACACGTAGACGATGTCGCTGCCGTCGAGCTGGGCCAGCGAGGTCGACTCGTCGGTCTCGGTGACCAGGTGGCGCATGTGCGGGCGGGCGACGTCCCAGATGCTCAGCGAGTTGACGTACGCCACGCCCAGCTCCAGCACCCGGGGGGTGAGCGCGAAGCCCCGGTCGGCGGCGCGCACGTAGCCCAGCTCCTCCAGGGTGAGCAGGATGCGGCGGACGGTGGGGCGGGCCAGCCCGGTCACCGTGGCGATCTCGCTGAGCGTCATCGTCGGCTGGCCCGGACGGAAGCAGCGCAGCACGTCGAGGCCGCGCGCCAGCGCCTCGATGAAGTCGGTTCCGGCCTCGCGCCCCATGGAGTCCCTTCGCTGGCTGCCCCGCGCCCGGCGGGCGGTCACCCGCCGGGCGCGTCGGATGGCTAATGCTTCCACTGTGCCGAGCCGGCGTCCCACTCGGTGTAGGTGTACGGGTTGTCCAGCACCGCCGTCTCGGGGACGTCCGGGTTCATCCCCTTCTCCCACGCGTCGACGCCCATCGTGGTGGTGAGGTGCTCGACGGTGCGTTCCACGGCGGTGCGGGCGGCGGCGAGGTCGACGTCGACCAGCCGGTGCTCGTGCTTGACCACCCGGCCGTCGACCAGCACGGTGTGCACGTCGCCGCGCTGGGCCTGGAACGCCACGTGGCCGTAGGGGTGCAGGATCGGGAACATCACCGGTGACCGGTCGTTCTTGATCAGCACCACGTCCGCCCGGCGGCCCGGGGTGAGGGCGCCGACGAGGTGGTCGAGGCCGAGTGCCCGGGCGCCGCCCCGGGTCGCCCACTCCACCACCTGCTCGGCGCGCAGGTGGCAGTGGGTGACGGTCTCCTGTCGACCGTGCGCCTCGAGGTGTTCCCGGGAGCGGTCGGCGCTGAGCGTGGCGCGCATCGCGGAGAACAGGTCCCCGCTCCACCAGACGCTGGTGTCCATGGACAGCGAGACCGGGATGTCGTGCTGGCGTAGCTGCCAGGTGGGCGGGTAGCCCTGGCCGGCGCTCTGCTCGCTCTCGGTGGACACCGAGACCGAGCCGCCGGTGGCCGCGATCCGGTGGTACGAGTCGCGGTTGAGGGTGGCGGCGTGCACGTAGACGGTCGACTCGGTCATGAAGCCGTGCTCGTGCATCAGCCGGATGCCGTCGTCGTTGGTGGCCCCCCAGACCCCGGCGTGGGTGGTGACGGGTACGCCGAGGTCCCGGGCGACCTCGAAGGCGGCCCGCTCGGGGAAGGCCGGGTCGCCGGTGACGTCGAAGGCCATCTGGAAGCCGAGCCGGTCGCCGCGACCGTGGATGCGGCGGGTGACGAAGTCGCGGAACTCGGGGGTGGTGGCCCACTCCCACGGCCCCTGTTGCAGGTTGCCGTAGGCGAGCACGAACCGGCCCGGCACCGCCTCCAGGGCGTCGACGGCGGCGTCGGCGTGCTGCGGGGTCTGCAGGCCGTGCGACCAGTCCACGGTGGTGGTGACCCCGGCGTCGATCGCCTCGATGGCGGCGAGCAGGTTGCCGGCGTGGACGTCCTCGGGGCGGAACAGTTTGCCGGATTCCAGGTAGTACCAGACGAAGTACTGGGTGAGGGTCCAGTCGGCGCCGTAGCCGCGCATCGCGGTCTGCCACATGTGCCGGTGGGTGTCGATCATGCCGGGCATGACGATGCCGCCGGCCGCGTCGATCTCCCAGGTGCCCTCGGGCACGTCCAGCCCGACGCCGACGGCGGCGATCCGGTCGTCGACGACCAGCACGTCGGCGCGGGGGAGCACCGTGTGGGCGTCGTCCATGGTCAGCACCAGGCCGTTGCGGAAGACCACCGGCCGGCCCACCGCCGGTGTCCGCCCCTCGTTCGCGCTCATCGCCGCCACTTCCGTTCCGAGGTCTGCGGACGATCGTCCGCTGTACGGTCGAATCAAGTTTCGCCAGTGTGTTCCCGGTCACCGGTCATGTCAAGGGCGAGTTGCCGAACTGTTTCCGGTCGTTGCAAACGGCGTGGAGCTGGGAGTTTGCCGAGAATTGCCTCGGGGTGTTGACGCCCGGCGGACTCGTCGGGAAACTGGCCAGGCGGACAGTCGTCCGCCTGGCGGTCAAGTCGAGGGGTGGGGCATGGCGGAGGAGACACCGAGCAGGACCGGGCCGCTGCACGGCGTCGTGGTGGCCGACTTCTCCCGCATCCTCGCCGGGCCGTACGCCACCATGCTGCTGGCCGACCTCGGCGCCGAGGTGATCAAGTTGGAGGGGCGCGGGGGCGACGACACCCGCACCTGGATGGCGCCGGTCCGTGACGACGTCTCCACCTACTACCTGGGCATCAACCGCAACAAGCGGTCCATCGCGCTCGACCTCAAGGACCCCGACGACCTGGCCGTGGCGCACAAGCTGGCCGCCCGCGCCGACGTCCTGATCGAGAACTTCAAGCCCGGCGGGCTGCGCCGCTTCGCGCTGGACTACGACACCGTCGCCGCCGGCAACCCCCGGGTGGTCTACGCCTCGATCAGCGGGTTCGGCACCGGCGCCGGCGCGGGCTACCCCGGATACGACCTGATGGTGCAGGCCATCTCCGGGCTGATGAGCCTCACCGGCGACCCGGACGGCCCGCCCTACCGGGCCGGCATCTCCGTGTTCGACGTGATGGCCGGGCTGCACGCCTCGATCGGCATCCTCGCCGCCCTGCACCACCGGCACGACTCGGGCCGTGGCCAGCACGTCGAGGTCAACCTGCTCTCCTCCGCGCTGTCCGGCCTGGTCAACCACAGCAGCGGCTACGTCGCGGGCGGGGTGGTGCCCTACCGGATGGGCAACGCCCACCCCAGCCTCTTCCCGTACGAGCCGCTGCCCGTCGCCGACGGCGAGCTGATCGTCATCGCCGGCAACGACGGGCAGTTCCGCCGGCTCTGCCAGGTGCTCGACCTGCCGGAACTCGTCGACGACCCCCGGTTCACCCGCAACCAGGACCGCACCGCCAACCGGGAGGCGCTTCGCCCGCTGCTGGTCGAGCGGCTGCGCCGACGCACCCGCGACGAGTGGTTCACCGACCTGATGGCCGCCGGGGTGCCCTGCGCCCCGATCAACACCATCGACGGCGGGGTGGCGCTCGCCGAACGCCTGGGGCTGGATCCGGTGGTCACCGTCGGCGAGGGCACCGCCGCGGTGCCCGGCATCCGGCACCCGATCACCCTTTCGGACACCCCCGCGCGGTACGGCACCCCGCCGCCCGCGCTCGACGAACACGGCGAGGAGATCCGCGCGTGGCTGACCGGCAGCTAGACTTCCCGACCTCGATCGGCACCTCCGACCCGACCACCATCCGCCTGCTCGGTCAGGACCTGGCCGGCGACCTGATGGGCCGGGTGGGCTTCGGTGAACTGGCCTTCTGGCTGGTCGCCGGGCGTCGCCCCGGCCCCGGCGAGGTCCGCGTCTTCGAGACCGTCCTGGTGGCCCTGGCCGACCACGGCTTCACCCCCACCGCGATCGCCGCCCGGCTGACCTACCTCAGCGCGCCGGAGGCGTTGCAGGGCGCGATCGCCGCCGGCCTGCTCGGTGGCGGCTCCCGCTTCCTCGGCGTCACCGAGGACTGCGGCCGGTTCCTCGCCGACACCCTCGCGGGTCTCACCGAGCCGCCCACCGACGACGCCGGCTGGGACGCCGTCGCCCTGGACGCGGTCCGCGCCGCCCGCGCCGACAGGCGTCTGGTGCCGGGGCTCGGCCACCCGGTGCACAAGGAGACCGACCCGCGCACCCCGGTGCTGATCGCGATCGCCGAGCAGGAAGGCCTGCGCGGGCCGCACCTGCGGCTGTTCGAGGCGATCGGCAGGGTCCACCCGCAGGTGCTCGGCCGCACCCTGCCCCTCAACGGCGCGGGCGTGTGCGGCGCGGCCCTGGCCGACCTCGGCCTGCCCATCGACCTGCTGCGCGGCTTCGCCCTGCTGGCCCGCACCGCCGGCCTGCTCGGCCACCTCGCCGAGGAACGCCGTCGCCCGCTCGGCATGGACATCTACCGCACCGTCGACCGCAACGCCCGGTACGTGCCGGACGACGCCGACTGATCCCCCCCACCTCCACCGTCTGCGAGAGGAGCGGCCATGGCCCAGGTCGTCGCGGTCATCGCCTCCACCCACCATCCGTTCTACTACCGCGCCACCACCGCCACCGGCGAGGACCGGCCCCCGTTCGCCGACGAGTGGGCCCGCAAGATCCTCGCGTTCCGGGAGACCCTCACCCGGGCCAGGCCGGACGTGCTGGTGATGGTCGGCTCCGACCACTTCCACCAGCTCTGGCTGGACAACATGCCGCAGTTCCTGGTCGGCAAGGCCCCGTTCGACGACGCCATCTGGTACAACGAGGAACGCGAGTTCGGCCTGCCCCGGATGCTGCTGCGCGGCCAGGAGGACCTGTCGGCCCACGTGCTGCGGGCCGGCCTGGACGCCGGGTTCGACCTGGCCTTCAGCAACGAGCTGCGGATCGACCACAGCATCACCTGCCCGATCATCACGCTGCGGCCCGAGGCGGACCTGCCGATCGTGCCCATCTACACCAACATCTTCGCCCCGCCGCTGCCGCAGCCGAAACGGTTCGTGCAGCTCGGCGCGGCCATCCGGGAGATCGTCGAGAGCTGGCCCAGCCACCTGCGGGTGGCCGTCATCGGCACCGGACACCTGTCGCTGGAGCTGGGCGGGCCGCGCCAGTTCGGCCCGCAGGGCCCCGACCCGGAGTTCGACCGCCGGGCGGTGGAGTGGATCGCCAACGGCGACCTCGACGGCTGCCTGTCCGAGGTGACCCTGGACAGCCTGCACGCCCCCGGCAACGCCACCCACGGCTTCATGGACTTCATGCTGATGATGGGGGTGGCCGGCGCGGGCGCCAAGGCCGACCACGTGGACACCCTCGACCTGTTCCACACCATGGAGGCGTACTTCACCTGGTACCCGAACGGAGCGCCGACATGAGCCGCTACCTGGTCGACAAGTTCCTCTACACCGTCGACCGCGACCCGGAGCTGGTCGAGCGTTACCGCACCGACCCGCACGGCACGGTGACCTGGTGGGAGGCCGAACGCGCCAACGCGGTCCTCAACTGTCACACCGGCGAGGCGAGCACCTGGCTGCGCTTCACCGACGAGGAACGCGACGCGCTGGCCAGCCACGACCACGTCCGGCTCTTCGCCCTCGGCGCCCACCCGTTCCTGACGTTGACCCTGTTCATCGCCATGTTCGAACGGGACCACGTCGAACCGATGGCCTACCAGAAGCAGTACGGCCTGCGGCTGGCCCACTTCTCGCTGCCCTACCCCGACATCGCCACCTGATGGCCGCCGGAGCCGACCCCGCGTCGATGCCCGCCGTCGTCGTCACCGGTCACGGCGTGCCACCCGAGGTGGTCACCCGCCCCCGACCGGTGCCGGCCGACGGCGAGGTGCGGGTACGCGTCACCGCCGCCCCGCTGACCCCGCTGGACCTGCTCTGCGCCTCGGGCACCTCCTACCTGGGCGCGCCGGCGTTGCCGTACGTCCCCGGGGTGCAGGGTGTGGGCACCCTCGACGACGGCACCCCGGTCTGGTTCCCCACCCGGGCGGGGATGGCGCCGGGCGACGGCAGCCTGGCCGGGTACGCGGTGGTCCCCGCCGCCGACCCGGTGCCCCTGCCGCCGGACGCCGACCACCACCTGGTGGCGGCCCTCGGGCTCTCGGCGGTCGCCGCCTGGGCGGCGTTGACCCTGCGCGGTGGCCTACGACCCGGGGAGGTGGTGCTGGTGCTCGCCGCCGGCGGCACGGTGGGGCAGGCCGCCGTACAACTCGCCCGGCTCGCCGGGGCGGGACGGGTGGTCGCCGCCTGCCGGTCCGACGCCGCCGTCTACTCCGCCCGCCGCTGCGGCGCGGACGCGGTGGTCCGGCTCACCGCCACCGATGATCCGCAGACCCTCGCCCGGCGGTTCCGGCAGGCCGCCGACGGCCCGGTGGACCTGGTGCTGGACCCCCTGTTCGGGGTGCCCGCCGTGGCGGCCCTGCGTGCCCTGGCCCCGGGTGGCCGGCTGGTCAACCTCGGCGGGTCGGCCGCGCCGACCGCGACGATCGACTCGGCCACCCTGCGCGGCGGATCGTTGCGCCTGCTGGGCTACACCAACAACGAGCTGACCCCCGCCGAACGGGCCACGGCCATCACGCTGGTCGCCGGGCACGCCGCCGCCGGCCGGTTGACCGTCACCCACCAGGTGCGGCCGCTGGCCGAGGCGGTCGACGCCTGGGCCGACCAGCGGGCCGGCACCACCGCCGGTCGCCTCGTCCTGGTGCCCCCGGACTGACCGGCACCCGGCTCACCGCCGCCCGGCGGGTGCCGGGTCCCGGGCGGCCCGGGACACGCCGAGCCGGACGCCCACCACGAGGGCGACGACCGCGCCGACGACGAGCGGCAACCGGACCCCGGTCAGCGACAGGGTCTCCCGGAACGCCGTGGCCCCGACGAGCACCCCGGTGACCGGTTCGGTCAGGGTCAACGCGACAAGTGGCGCGGCGAGCCGTCCGTGCTGGAACGCGGCCTGGTTCACCTGCACGCCGAGCAGGGCGACCACCACCAGCGCCCACGACCTCGGGTCGAGGGCCAGCGCGACCGGGTCGCCGTGCCACCGGGCGGCCACCGCCTTGAGCAGGGCAGCGCTCACCCCGTAGAGGACCCCGGCGGCGATGCCGAGCAGGGTGCCCCGGGCCGCGTCGCCGGCCCGGCGGGCGGCGGCCAGGCAGCCGGCGACGACGGCGACGGTGCCGGCGGCGACCCACCCCCAGGCCGACGCGCCCGGCTCGGTCACCCCGGCCCGGGGGTCGGCTGCGGCCAGGAAGGTGACCAGCCCGGCGGTGCCGACGAGGGTGGCGGCGAGGTCGCGCCGGTGCACCGGCTGCCGGCGCCAGCCGGCCTCGATCAGGATGGCCATGAACAGCCCGCTGGCCAGCAACGGTTGCACCAGGGTCAGCGGTCCGTAGCGCAGCGCCACGGCGTGGGCGCCCACGCCGACGACGTCGGGGATCCAGCCGAGCTGCCAGAGTCGGGTCCGCACCAGCCGCGACAGCAGCCGCAGGTCCAGCGCCCGCCGCCGCTGCTGCTGTTTGGCCGCCCGCTGGTGCAGCGTGGTGGACAGGGCGAACGCGAACGCCGCGACGAGCGTGGCCAGCACCGCGAGGGTCATGTCCCGTCCAGGTGGTCGCCGAGCGGGCCCACCGTCCACCCCCGTTGCCGGCACTCGTCGAGCAGGTGGGGGAGGGCGTCGAGGGCGGACCGCCACGCGCCGGGCGTGGCCGCGCAGGAGGAGTCGTGCAGCAGCACGGTGCCGCCGCCGCGCAGTCCGCGACGGAGTTCGGCCAGGACCGACCGGGCGTCGGCGGTACGGGTCCAGTCCCGTCCCCAGCACGTCCAGAGCACCGGCCGCAGACCCAACCGGCGGGCGGCCAGCAGGGCCGGCCCGGTCGACACCCCGTACGGCGGGCGGTAGAACCGGGGGGTCTGCCCGGTGACGGCGACGGTCAGTTCGTGGGCGGCGGCGAGGTCGCGGCCGGTGGCCAGCGGCCCCCGCAGCAGCAGGTTGCGGTGTTCCCCGCCGTGCAGGGCGACCTCGTGCCCGGCGGCGACCAGCCGCCGTCCCAGCTCGGGGTGCCGGCGCAGCATCGTGCCGAGCAGGAAGAACGTGGCCCGTACCCGGTGGGCGGCCAGCACCTCCAGGAAGTGCGGGGTGGACCGCGGGTCGGGGCCGTCGTCGAAGGTCAGCGCGATCCGGTCCGGCGGTCCCACCCCGTCGAGCCGGTGCAGCAGCCGCCCCCGCAGCGCCGGCAGCGCGGTGACCGCCGGTGCCCCGTGCAGGCCGGCGGCGACGGCGACCAGGCCCGCCGCCAGCAGGCCCGCCGTCCGCTGCCTCACCGGTGGTCCCGCGTCGGGGCGAGCAGCGCCGCGACCACCGCCACGGCGTCGCCGAGGCCCCGGCGTGGCCGGTGGTACGCCCGGCCGTCACCGGGTACGGCGGCCATCGCGGTGACCAGTGCCTCCACGGCGGCCGGGTCGGCGGACAGCGGGTCGGGCCGGTCGCGCCGGCCGGCGGTCTCCACCAGCGCCGGCCGCAGCTGCTCCACCGACGACGCGCGTCGGGTCAGGCCGGCCCGCGCGAGGATGCCGGCGTTGGCCCGCCCGTGTCCGGGCAGCGGCCGGTAGGTCACCACGGGCACCCCGGCCGACAGCGCCTCCTGGCAGGTCAGGCCGCCCGCGTTCTCCACCACGACGTCCACCGCGCGCATCAGGGTCGGCATGTCGTCCACCCAGCCGAACACGTGCTCCCAGTCCCGGCGCAGCCGCTCGTAGAGCGGGGTGTTGCGCCCGCACACCACCACCGGTCGCGCCCAGCCGGTCGCGCCGACCTCCGCCACCGTGGTCTCGACGTCCCCGGCGCCCCACGCCCCGGCGACGATCAACGCCAGCCGGTCCTGCTCGGGCAGCCCGAACCGGCGGCGGGCCTGCCGCCGGTCGGTGCGGTGCGCGCCGCCGAAGGCGGGTGACACCAGCGGTTGCACCGTCGTGACCGGGGTGGCGTCGGCGTCGGCCGGGGGCGCCTCGGCGTGCCGCAACGCGTAGTACCGGTCCACGCCGGGGCTCAGCCAGGTGGGGTGGAGGGCGAAGTCGGTGACGTAGCTGACCACCGGGACGGTGAGCCGGCCCTGCCGGCGCAGCGGTCCGAGGAGTTGGTTGGCGAAGGGGTAGGTGGTCACCACGGCGAGGGTGTCCGGTGGGATGGCCCGGCCCAGCCGGCGTCGTACCGGTCGCAGCAGGCTGCGGATCAGTGCGACGGACAGCCGGGACCGGGCGGTCAGGGTGAACAGCGCGTCGTAGCCGCGGGGGAGCCGACGCAGCACGTCGCGGTACGCCTCCCGCAGCATCCAGCGCACCGGGCGCGGCAGCACGTCCAGCAGGTTCAGCCGGTCCACCGTGAGGCCGCGTTCCCGCAGCCGGCGGGCCAGTTCGCCGGCTGCGGTGTCGTGGCCGGCGCCGACGTCCGCCGAGATTACGAGGACCCGCCCTCGGCACTCCATGCGGGCGCGGATACCCGTCGCGGGTCGAGACAGTCCCGGGGGCGGGCGGCATCCGGTGCCGAAAACAGGAAGACGTCTTTACTGTTAACAAACTTTAATTTACCGTGGTGGCAATCCCCCCTCGTCGAGGAGTACCCCATGCGCCGCACGATCACCGTCCCCCTGGTGACGACAGGTGCCGTCGTCACCTCCCTGGGCCTCGCCGCCCCCGCCCAGGCCCACGGCTACGTCTCCGCCCCGCCCAGCCGCCAGGCCCTCTGCGCACAGGGCAAGGTGCCCGACTGCGGGCAGATCCGCTACGAGCCGCAGAGCGTCGAAGGCGTCAAGGGCCTGCGCAGCTGCAACGCCGGCATCACCCAGTTCGACGTCCTGAACGACGACAACCGGGGCTGGCCGGCCACCCCGCTCGGCAGCACGGTCACCTTCACCTGGGTGAACACCGCCCGGCACGCCACCAGCACCTGGGAGTACTTCATCGGCGGCACCCGGGTCGGCGTCGTCGACGGCGGCGGCCGGCAACCCGAGGCCACCGTCTCGCACACCGTCAACCTCGGCGGCTTCACCGGCCGACAGAAGATCCTGGCCGTCTGGAACATCTCCGACACCGCCAACGCCTTCTACTCCTGCGTGGACGTGCAGATCGGCGGAACCGGCCCCACCCCCACCCCGAGCCCGTCGCCGACCCGCACCCCGGGCCCCACACCCACCCCCACCCGCCCCCCGCCCCCGCCCGCCGCGCCGCCCCCCGGTGGCAGCTGGACGCCCCGCCGCCGCCACCACCACGGCGACGTGGTCACCTA